>NZ_JBVHLF010000031.1:37413-74724 GCF_055559155.1 Kitasatospora sp. NPDC024654 | reverse complement strand
TCGCCCCCCCCCCCCCCCCCCCCCCCCCCCCCCCCCCCCCCCCCCCCCCCCCCTCTCCTCCCCCCCCCCCCCCCCCCCCCCCCCCCCCCCCCGCCCCGCGTTTCCGTCGGTCCGGCGGGCGTGCCGACGTTGAAAACCAACTAGATGGTTGCGCGGTTCGATGATCTCGGATAGCGTCAGTGACGTCGAGCCGCGCATCGCCCAAGTCCGGCGAACGCCCCACTTCCCAGGGTCAGTTGCGGCTTTCCTGAACACTCCCTCGGAAGAAACCGGAGAAGGCGATGACAGTTGACGAGACATCAGCTCAGGTGGTCCTGGTCAGCGGCGCAACTGGCGGTATGGGCAGCGCGATTGTCGAGGAGCTGGCCCGCACGGGCGCCACGGTGGTCCTGCTCGGCCGCGACCAGGAGCGCCTGGACCTGGCGGCCCGGTCCGTCGCCGAACGGACCGAGGTACCGGGCCGGCTGGTCACCCGCGTGGTGGACATCAACGACGGCGCCGCAGTCGACGCCGCGGTCGCCGACGTCCTCGCCGAACTGGGCCGGATCGACGCGGTGGTCCACGCGGCGGGCGACGGCCCGGTCGCCGCGCTGGCCGAGGCCACCGACGAGATGTGGCACACCACCTTCAACGGCAAGCTGATGGGTGCCGTCCGGCTGACCCGTGCGGTGGCCGGCCCGATGGCAGCCCAGGGCCACGGCCGGATCGTGCTGGTGGCCGGCGTGTTCCGGGCCACGCCCGATCCGCTCTTCCCGATCAACAGTGCCGTCAACGCCGGCCTCGCCGCCTTCGCCAAGGCGGTCTCCAAGGACCTCGGGCGCTCCGGCATCCGGGTCAACGTGGTGGACCCGGGCGCCGTGCGGACCGAGCTGTGGAACGAGATCGCCAAGGAGTTGGCGGACCGTTCCGGCGGCACCCCGGCGGACGTCGACGCCCAGGTGGTGGCCGGCACCCCGCTCGGCGCGCTGACCCGGCCCAGCGACGTCGCCGGGCTGGTCGGCTTCCTGCTCTCACCCGCCGCCGCCCAGATCACCGGCGCCGCGATCACCGTCGACGGCGGCGCCTGCCCCGCGTTGTAGTGACCGATCCACCGTGAATCCCCCCGCCCCGAGGAGAAGACCATGCCCATCCTGACCGTCACCACCTGGCCGAACCAGACCGACGAGAAGTGCCAGGAACTGATCGAGGAACTGACCACGACGGTGCACAAGGTCACCGGAGCACCGTTCGACAAGATCACCGTCTACATCAACGAGATACCGCAGAACCGCTGGGGCGAGGGCGGGGTGCTCGGCACCAACCCCGAGTTCGCCGAACTCAGCCGCCGCCGCACCGTCTGACCCGCCCACCCCTCCTCACCCGAAGGTAGCTCCGATGGCTCTCACCATCTCGCGGAACGCCCCGGCCGCGGCCCGCCCCAAGTCCGCCCCCACCGAATCCCCCTCCACACCACCCACTCCTCCCACCGGCCGCACGTCGTCGGCCATCGTGCTGGCGGCCGCGCTGCTCAGCTTCTTCACCATCTCGCTGGACGGCTCGGTGGTGAACGTGGCGCTGCCGGCCATCGGGCACAGCCTGCGCGGCGGAATGTCCTCGCTGCAGTGGGTGGTTGACGGCTACACCCTGATGTTCGCGGCCCTGATGCTGTCGGCCGGCGCGCTCTCCGACCGGATCGGCGCCAACCGGGCGTACGCCGTCGGGCTCGGCGCCTTCACCCTCGCCTCGGCGGCCTGCGGGCTCGCCCCCGGTCTCGGCACCCTGATCGGTGCCCGGATGGTGCAGGGCGCGGCCGCGGCCATCATGGTCCCGACCTCGCTGGCGCTGATCCGACAGACCTACTCCGACGCGGGCAAGCGGGCCCGCGCGGTGGCGATCTGGACCGCCGCGGGTGCCGTGGCCGTCGCGATCGGTCCGGTGGCCGGCGGTGCGCTGACCACCACGCTGGGCTGGCGGTCGATCTTCTTCCTGAACCTCCCGGTGGGTGCGATCGGCCTGGCGCTGCTGGCCCGCATCCCGCGCTCGCCGCGTCGTCAGGCGCCGCTGGACATGGTCGGCCAGCTTTCCGTGATGATCTCGCTGGCGACCCTGACCTACGCCGTGATCGAGAGCGGCCGGGTGGGCTTCGGCTCCCCGCTGATCATCGGGATGCTGATCGCCTCCGCGGTCGCCATGGGTGTGTTCCTGGTCGCCCAGGCTCGCCGGGCGCAGCCGATGGTGCCGCTGGGCCTGTTCCGCAACCGGACCGTGCTGGTCTGCATCGCCGCCGGCTTCACCCTCAACGCGGTCTTCTACGGTGTGATCTTCCTCTTCGGGCTCTTCTTCCAGCAGATCCGCGGTGAGTCGCCGGTCAGCGCCGGTGCGATGTTCATCCCGATGTGCGGTCTGATCGCCGTGGTGAACATGGCCAGCGTCAAGCTGGCGGCCAAGACCGGTCCGCGGGTGCCGATGGTGCTGGGCCAGCTGATCATGTGCGCCGGCTCGTTGCTGCTCTTCGCGGTCGGGTCCGGAACGCCGGTCTGGGTGCCGGTGCTGCTGCTGGTCCCGATCGGCATCGGTGGTGGCACGGCCGTCCCGTCGCTGACCGCGGTGCTGCTGGAGAGCGTCCCGGCCGAGTGGGCCGGCACCGCCGCCGCCGTCCTCAACACCTTCCGCCAGGTGGGCGGTTGCCTCGCGGTCGCGGTCTTCGGTGCGCTGATCGCCAACCGGGCGACCTTCCAGCACGGCCTGCACATCAGCATGGTCGCCTCGGTGATCATGCTGGCGGTGACCGCCGCCGCGACGCTCTTCATGCTCCCCCGCTCCGGTAGCAGGACCAACGCCTGACGCCTGGTCACCGCTCGCCGTAGGCACGAGACCTGAACCGCCCGATCCCGGGCGGTTCAGGTCTTGTTGTGAGCTGGCTCACATGTATAACATACCTTCACGAAGGTATTATTGGTCCATGATTCGATGTGCTCCGATGGAGGAATCGCCATGACCGCGCTCCGGGAGAGATCCGCCGAACTGGTCAGGATTCGCGAGCAGGTGCTGGAGGGCCCCACCCCCGAGGCGACCGCTCAGCAGCACGCGCGGGGCCGGCTCACCGCCCGCGAACGCATACAACTCCTACTCGACGAGGGCTCGTTCACCGAGATCGAGCCGCTCCGCCGGCACCGGGCCAGCGGCTTCGGCCTGGAGGCGAAGCGGCCTTACACCGACGGCGTGATCACCGGCTGGGGTCGGGTGCACGGCCGGCCGGTCTTCGTCTACGCGCACGACTTCCGGATCTTCGGCGGCGCGCTGGGCGAGGCCCACGCGCAGAAGATCCACAAGATCATGGACCTGGCGGCCGCCGCCGGCGCCCCGCTGGTCAGCCTGAACGACGGCGCCGGTGCGCGGATCCAGGAGGGCGTCTCGGCGCTGGCCGGCTACGGCGGCATCTTCACCCGCAACGTGCTGGCCTCCGGGGTGATCCCGCAGATCAGCGTGATGCTCGGCCCGTGCGCGGGCGGGGCCGCCTACTCGCCGGCGCTGACCGACTTCGTCTTCATGGTCCGCGACATCTCCCAGATGTTCATCACCGGACCGGACGTGGTGCAGGCGGTGACCGGCGAACGGGTCAGTCAGAACGGCCTGGGCGGGGCCGACGTGCACGCCACCGTCTCCGGGGTGGCCGCCGGGGCCTACGACAGCGAGCAGGCCTGCCTGCAGGACGTCCGCTACCTGCTCTCGCTGCTGCCCGCCAACAACCGCGAACCGCCGCCGCACGTCGAGCCGTTCGACCAGCCGGACCGGAGCTGCGACGGGCTGCTCGACCTGGTCCCGGGCGAGCCGAACCGCTCGTACGACATGCACCGGGTGATCGAGGAGATCGTCGACGACGGGGAGTTCTTCGAGATCCAGCCGGGGTGGGCCGCCAACGTGGTCTGCGCGCTGGCCCGGCTGGACGGCCATGTGACCGGCATCGTGGCCAACCAACCCGCGGCGATGGCCGGCGTGCTGGACATCCACGCCTCCGAGAAGGCGGCCCGCTTCGTGCAGTTCTGCGACGCGTTCAACATCCCGTTGGTGACCCTGGTGGACGTGCCCGGCTTCCTGCCGGGGGTCGGCCAGGAACACGACGGCATCATCCGGCACGGCGCCAAGCTGCTCTACTCCTACTGCAACGCGACCGTGCCGCGGATCCAGCTGATCCTGCGCAAGGCCTACGGCGGCGCCTACATCGTGATGGACTCCCGCTCGATCGGCGCCGACCTCTCACTGGCCTGGCCGAGCAACGAGATCGCCGTGATGGGCGCGGAGGGCGCGGCCAACGTGATCTTCCGGCGCGAGATCGCGGCGGCCGACGATCCCGACGCCGTCCGGCAGCAGCGGATCAAGGAGTACCAGGCCGAGTTGATGCACCCGTACTACGCGGCCGAGCGCGGGCTGGTCGACGACGTGATCGACCCGGCCGAGACCCGGTCGGTGCTGATCCGCTCGCTGGAGATGCTCCGCGGCAAGCACGCCGAGCTGCCGTCCCGCAAGCACGGGAACCCACCGCTGTGAGCCGACCACCCGTCACCGCTCCGGTGTTGCGCGTGCTGCACGGCAACCCGAGTCCGGCCGAGCTGGCCGCCGTCACCGCCGTGCTGCTCGGCGCCGCCCGCGGCACCCGGCAGACCGCACCGGCCGCCCCGACCCGCACCGTCCGGTGGGACGCCCGCCGGCCGGCCCATCGCATCGCCACCTCCTGGCACACCGACCCGCGTCGCTGATGGACCGCGGCGCCGTTCGAAGGAGCACCATCATGTCCCCGACCGCACGTCCCTCCCGCGGCGCTCGCCTGGAGACGTACTCCGTCTCCGAGGTCGAGCGGATCAGTGGCCTGTCCTCCGACGAGCTGCACTGGTACGAGGAGTTCGGCCTGATCGACGACGTCGGCCAGGAGCCGGGCGGGCAGCGCGTCTACTCCGCCGTCAACCTCCGCTGGCTGGAGTTCCTCAACCGGCTGCGCTCCACCGGGATGCCGGTGGAGCAGATGCGCCGGTACGTCGAACTGGCCCGGGCGGGTGACCACACGGTGGCCGAGCGCAGGGCACTGCTGAGCGAGCACCGGCGGCTGGTGCTCGCCCACGTCGAGGAGCTCAACGCCACGGTCAACTACCTGAACTGGCAGATCTCCTTCTACCAGGAGAAGGAGGTGGCGATGGGCGGCCGCTGACTACAGCCGGGGCAGCGCCGCCGCCGCGTAGGCCTCGGCGGCCGTCTCCAGTCGCAGCACGCCGTGGCCGGCGATGGTGTGCAGGTCCCGCCACAGCCGCTGGAGTTCGCCGGCGCCTTCGCGGACATGGGCACCGCCGGTGCGCAGCAGCCGCTCGACGGCGGTGACCAGCAGATCCACGGCCACCGCGGCGTCCCGCTGGTTGCGGGCCACCAGCTCCTCGGTGACCGGGTCGGCGTCGGCCCGCCGGGCCGCCTCGGTGACCAGCAGCTGGGCGGCGTCGATCTCGGCTGACGAACGGAGCAGGGTCTCGCGCACCGCCGCGCTCTCCTGGTTCGGCCGGCCGCCGGACTTCCGCGCCGCCCAGACGGACCAGACCCGCAGCGCACGGCGGGCGGCGCCGAGCGCCGGCGCGCAGAACATCAGCCCGCCGGCCAGCTGGGCGGGCGCCTGGTGGCAGCGGGCGGCGTCCGGGTCGGTCGCGCCGGCCAGCAGGTCCGCGAGCAGGAAGGACCGGTGGGCCGGCACCGTGGTGGTCTCGACCAGCACGGTGTTGCTCCCGGTGCCGCGCAGTCCGACGCCGTCCCAGCTCGGTCGCACCGTGAGGTCGGCGGCGGGGACGGCCAGGACGCGGGCCCGCCGGCCGTCCTGGCACGGTTCCCAGGCGGCCAGCAGTACCCAGTCGGCGAAGTCCGCGCCGCTGGCGCACTGCCACTCGCCGTGCAGCCGCCAGCCGCCGTCCTCGGTCGGGACGGCGGTGCCGGTGGGCGGCGCGATGGCGGCGGCGATCCGGACGTCCGGCGTGGCTCCCCACAGCTCGCGCCGGCCGTCCGGCGGCAGCTGGGCGGCGAAGCGGCCGTGGGCGGCGAAGAGCGCGGCGCACCAGGCCGCCGAGGCGCAGCCCTCGGCCACGGCGGCGACCCGGGCGACGAGCTCGGCGAAGCCGCCCTCGGCGCCGCCCCAGCGGCGGGGGATGAAGTGCCGGGTGAACCCGGCGGCCACCAGGGCGGCCACGGTCTCCTCGGCCAGCCGCCGGTCGCGCTCGGCGGCCTCGGCGTACCGGGCGGCGAGCTCGGTGGCCCGGCTGATCTGGGCGTCGTCCATGTCGGCTCTCCTTGGCGTGCGTTTCGGGGGGGATGTTGCGATGGATGGATCTGTCGAACAGTCAGTTCTGTTTGAATGAAGTGGAGTTGGGCAGCTGTCCAGAGAGTCTAGAAAATTCCTTCATGAAGGTATCTTTGTTGAACGGTTCCTGTCGGTTCTGTTGAGGGAGGCAGTCGATGGTGAAGCAGGCACGGTCCCGGCACACGCACGAACAGATCCTGGACGCGGCCGCCGCCGAGTTCGCCCGGTACGGATACCCGGTCGCCAACCTGCAACGGGTGGCGGACCGGATCGGGCTGACCAAGGGGGCGCTGTACGGACACTTCGGCTCCAAGGAGCAGCTCGCCGAGGCCCTGGTGGGCCGACTCGACGAGCTGCTGGAGCCGCCGGGGCCGCCGGGCGCCCCGCCGATAGCCGAACTCCGGTCGCTCACCTGTGCGTTGGCCGAGCGGATCGAGGCGGACGTGCGGACCAACGCGGCGCTCCGGTTGGTGGTCGACGAGGCGCAGGCCGCGTCCGAGGAGCCGAAGTTCCTGGTGGAGGTGCACAAGCGCGCGCTCGACCTGCTGAGTCGGGAGGGGCTGGACGCGACGTGCCCGCCCGGTCCGGTGGCGGATTTGGCGGTCGCCGTGCTGGTCGGCGCCTACTACACCGCTCCGGCCGCCGACCGGCGCGGACTGGCTGAGCGGGTGAGGGGGATGTGGGACGTGTTGACGCCGTCAGTGGATCGTCGACCGTGACCGCTGCGACCAGCCGATGGTCGCGGTCGTGATCACGGTGCTGCCCTGGACGGCGTCGATCCGGAAGCGGCGGGCTGCCCGGTCCTCGTGCGGAGCGCGGTCGGGGAGCGGGCCGCCGGCCCGCCCGTCGTCCCGGACCACGAGGTGGATGGGCTGGTCCAGCTCGCCGAAGGCCAGGCAGTCGGCGGCCAGCGAGGTCAGCACGGCCGGGCGCGGGCCGGCCCGGTGCACCAGCAGGTGGCCGAGCTGGCGGAACCCCTCCAGCACGGCCATCAGCGGCACGTGGTCGCCCGGGTGGTCGAACAGGATCGCGTGGTTGAGGTCGAGCTCCAGTCGCCACTCGCCGTTGCGTTCGCCGCGGGCGAGGACGCTGTCCTTGGATCGCAGCCGCCCGACCGCGCCGGCCGGCAGTCGGTTGGCGGTGCGCCGGGTCGGCTCCTCGAAGGAGTGCGCTCGGACCGCTCGGCCGGCGCGCCCACGCAGTAACGAGTACCGCTTGGAGTCCACGGCGACCACCCGCAGGCTGCCCCGCCCGCACGGGCGGCCGTCCACGGTCAGCACCACCTGGAGCCGCATCCCGAACCGCTGGGGCGGCCGGTTGGCCTCCCAGCTCCACTGGGCCTGCAGCACCACCGGCACCGGAGCGGCGCCGACCCGCAGGTACTCGGGGTCGGTGATCTCGAAGTCCATGTCGCACCCGACGAAGTGGTGCGACAGCGGGACGGCGTAGTAGCGGTGCGCGAGGTAGACCAGCGACTGCCGGATCGTCTCGGCGAACAGCAGTGGGTCGCTCGTGCCGGCTGGGTCCGGGTGGTACAGGGCGTGGTCGCGCGGCCACTGCGCGGCGACCAGGAACCGGTCGGGGCCGACCCGCAGCGCGTCGGTGAGGAAGACCTCGGCGACCGCGGCGCGGTGCACCAGGTGGCGCGGTATCGGCTGCTGGAAGCTGAGCCCGGGTACGGTCACCGGCACCTCGGCGAGGTCCGCGAGCAATTTTTCGATCGGGTTGGAGTCGGTGGACGGAACCACCGCGTGGCCAAGCATGTTCTTTCCCCCAAAGAGACCGCTCAGACGATGAGGTCCAGCGCGCGTCCGCCGTGGCGGGCGCGCGGTGACGCCGAATATACCTTCGGGAAGGTATATTTCATAGGGCAGTAGAGTGCAGCCGCCCTACCGTCGCCACGCGGGTAGCAGCAGTCGGAAGACAGGAACAGAGGAAGTCATGACGAGTGGAAGCGGCCGACCGGCCACCCCGCGGTCACGCGGACGCACCGACCTCAAGCAGGAGCGCGCGGTGCGCACCCGCGGCCAGGTCCTGGACGCGGCGGCCAGCGCGTTCGCGAGGAAGGGCTTCCCCGCCGTCACCATCCTCGACGTCGCCGAGCTCATGGGTATGACGAAGGGCGCGGTCTACTTCCACTACCCCAACAAGGAGGCGCTCGCCCTCGCGGTGGCCGACGAGTTCTACCGCCGTCTGGGCGCCACCGGCGACACCGTGCGGGAGCTGGCGCTCTCCCCGCTGGAGGCGGTCTCCGAGCTCCTCACCCGTACCGCCCTCGCCTTCCGCGACGACCCGATGATCCAGGCGGGCGCCCGGCTGCAGATCGAACGCTCGCTGATCGAGGCCGACCTGCCCACCCCCTACGTCGGCTACACCAACCTGGTCGAGTCCTGGCTGACCCAGGCCCGCGACGAGGGGCAGCTCGCCCTCGACACCGACGCCGAGGTGATGGCCCGGGTCCTCATCTCCGCCTTCTTCGGTGCCCAGCACATCTCCTGGGTGCTCAGCGAGCGCGCGGACATCGCGGAGCGGGTGCGGGAGATCCTGGACGTGGTGATCCAGGTCCGCCGGGTCGGGTAGCGCCCGGGGCTGGTCGTGCTGCCGGGACCCGCGGTAATTCGAGTGCCGTGGGCCGGCGGTCTCCCTAGCATGTCAGGCACTTGACAGAGTGACTGGCGCGTGAGCGCCGGAGGGGGAGCGCCCGGTGGCCGAGGTACTCGCGGTGATGAGCCTTGTCGAAGACGCGGTGTCGGCCGCCATGGCCCGCGTCCTGTCGCCTGAGCCGGCCGAGCGGGACCCGCTGGTCCGAGCCTCCGAGCACGCCGACTTCCAGTCGAACGTCGCGATGTCGTTGGCGAAGCAAGTCGGTGTTCCGCCGGGAGAGTTGGCGCAGGCGTTGGAGCGGGAGCTGGCCGGCGGACCGGTCGGCGCGAGCCTGTCGGGGTCGGGGTTCCTCAACCTGACGGTGGCCGACGAGCGGCTCTGGGGCCAGGTCGAGGCCCGGCTGGCGGATCACCGGCTCGGCGTCGGCACGCCAATGGCCGCTTCGCGTACGGTCGTTGACTACTCGGCGCTGAGCATCGCCAAGGAGATGCACGTCGGGCACCTGCGGACCACGGTGATCGGTGACGCGCTGGTCCGGGTGCTGGACTTCCTGGGGGCGGAGGTGGTCCGGCAGAACCATCTCGGCGACTGGGGAACCCAGTTCGGCATGCTGATCCAGTACCTCGACGAACACCCGGAGGCCGGCTGGCGGGCCGGCCCGGCGGGCGCGGAGGCGTCGGGTACGGAGGCCTCGAAGCGGATCCCCGTCCTCGACGAGCTGTACCGGGCCGCGCGGCGGGAGTTCGAGCGGGACGCCGGGTTCGCCGAGCGGGCCCGGCTGCGGGTGGTGGCGCTGCAGTCCGGCGACGAGGCCACGCTGGCCGTCTGGCGGGAGCTGGTCGCGGTGTCCGTCCAGGCGTTCCAGCGGATCTACCACCGGCTCGGGGTGCTGCTGACCGAGCAGGACGCGGCCGGCGAGTCGACGTACAACCCGTTCCTCGACGAGGTGGTCGAGGAACTGGTCGAGGCCGGCATCGCGGTGGAGAGCGACGGCGCGCTGTGCGTCTTCTTCGACGACGTGACCGGTCCGGACGGCGCGCCGGTGCCGCTGATCGTCCGGAAGAAGGACGGCGGCTACGGCTACCCCGCCACCGACCTGGCCGCGCTCCGGCACCGGATCCGGCGGCTCGGCGCGGACCGGATCCTCTACGTCGTCGACGCCCGGCAGACGCTGCACTTCAAGATGGTCTTCGCGACCGCCCGGCGGGCCGGCTGGCTGACCGACCGGGTCGAGGCCGTCCACGTGCCCTTCGGCACGGTGCTGGGCCCCGGCGGCACGCCCTTCAAGACGCGCTCCGGGGAGACCGCCCGGCTGGCCGGGCTGCTGGACGCGGCGGTCGACGGCGTCCGCGAGGTGATGGCCGACAAGCCGCACGACCTGACCGGTGAGGCACTGGAGGCGGTGATCCAGGCCGCCGGGATCGGCGCGGTGAAGTACGCCGAACTGTCGACCTCGCGGGTGAAGAACTACGTCTTCGACGTCGCGCAGATGGTGTCGCTGCACGGCGACACCGGCGTCTACCTGCAGTACGCGCACGCCCGGCTGCGGACCATCCTCTCCAGGGCCCCGCGGGAGGCCCTGGAGAGCGCGATCGATCCCTCGGTGCCGCCGCACCCCGCCGAGCGGGCGCTGATCCTGCTGCTCGACGGCTTCGACGCCACCGTCCGCGAGGTCGCCCGGGAGCTGGAGCCGCACCGGCTGTGCGGATACCTCTTCGCCCTGGCGAAGGCGCTCACCGACTTCTACGGCAGCTGCCCGGTGCTGAAGGCGGAGACGCCGGCCCACCGGGCGAACCGGCTCGCGCTCTGCCGGCTCACCGCCGAGACGCTGGCCCGGGGCCTGGACCTGCTCGGGATCCGGGCGCCGGAACGGATGTAGTCATCGGGGCCGGTCCCGGCCGGGGGCGGGTGGTGCGGGGGAGGCCCCGGGATCCCGTCGGGGCTGCCGTGGCCGGCTCCTGACGCAATATTCGGTGCCGAGCAGTTGTTCGGTGATCAGGACGGTGTCCGATGGACCGGAAGCGGAGACAGACCATGACGACCACCCCCGAGAGCACGGGCCGGAAGTTCCTCTTCCTGCTGGCGAGCACCCGCGCCGACGGCAACACCGAGGCGCTCGCGAGGCGCGCCGCGGCCGCGCTGCCCGCCGGCGTCGAGCAGTGCTGGCTGCGGCTGGGCGATCTGCCACTGCCGACCTTCGAGGACATCCGGCACGCCGAGCGGAGCAGCTACCCCGAGCCGACCGGTAACGCCAAGGTGCTGCTGGACGCGACGCTCGACGCGACCGACCTGGTGATCGCCTCGCCGCTGTACTGGTACAGCCTGTCGGCCGGCGCCAAGCTCTACCTGGACCACTGGGCGGGCTGGCTGCGGGTCCCCGGCCTGGACTTCAAGGCCCGGATGGCCGGCAAGACCATGTGGGCCGTCACCGCGCTGGCCAGCGAGAACCCGGCGGCGGCCGACCCGCTGGTCGGCACGGTGCGCTACTCCGGCGAGTACCTGGGCATGGCCTGGGGCGGCGCGCTGCTCGGCCACGCCAACTCGCCCGGGCAGATCCTGGACGACGAGGCCGCCCTGCGGAGCGCGGACGACTTCTTCGTCCCGGCCGCGGTTCGCTGAGGCCGGGCGGGGGCCGCTCGGGCCGCTCGGTGGCTCCCAGGGGCCCCCGCTCGCCCGCCGGCCCTCCGCGCCGGTCGTCCAGGACGTAGGCGTCCGGGCGGTACACGTGCCCACCCGCCCACGCGCACGGCTGTGCGACTCCCGCCCAATTTCTGCGCGGATTCTGCCGCGACGCGAACCACCGGCTGACAAGTAGTACTCCATGACAGTACGAGTCAGCTGGAACGAGGTTGCCGGTGAGGACCACCGCCCGTACCACCATCCTGCTCCTGTCCGGTGTCGCCCTGGCCCTGGCCCTGGTGCCGTCCGGGGTGACCGGGGACCGGTCGGTGAGCGCCTCGGCGCCGGTCGGCGGGCCACCGGCGCCGTCAACCGGCGGCGCGGGTGCGCCCGGGCCGGCCTCCGCGTCGCAGCCGCCCTGGGACGGGAAGACCAGGGTGATCGGCGACGGCTCCACCTCCTACACCGGCCCGCAGCCCAACCAGCGGGCGGTGGCGAAGCTGAAGCCGGGGGAGAAGCCGCCGCAGTTCGTGGTGGTCTCCTGGGACGGCGCGCTGGAGGGCGACGACCACCTGTTCTCCCACTTCCGCCAGGTGGCCAAGGAGAACAACGCCCAGATGACCTTCTTCCTGAGCGGCATCTACCTGCTGCCGAACTCCAAGCGGGCGCTCTACCACCCGCCGCAGCACGGGGTCGGCGACTCCGCCATCGACTTCCCCACCAACGCCCACATCAAGGACACCCTGGCCCAGTTGAGTCAGGCCTGGGAGGACGGCGACGAGATCGGCACCCACTTCAACGGCCACTTCTGCGGCCAGGGCGGTGGCGGCGACTGGAGCACCGCGGAGTGGGAGAGCGAGACCCAGCAGGCCTACTCCTTCGTCGAGAACTGGAAGACCAACACCGGCTACACCAACCTGCCGCCGCTGCCGTTCGACTACCAGCAGGAGCTGGTCGGCGGCCGGGCGCCCTGCCTGGAGGGGCAGAAGACGCTGATCCCGGCCGAGAAGGCGATGGGGTGGCGGTACGACGCCAGCTCGCCCGGCGACTTCCAGCTCTGGCCGAACAAGATCGACGGGGTGTGGAACTTCCCGCTGCAGGAGATCCCGTACCAGGGGCAGAACTTCCAGGTGCTGTCGATGGACTACAACTTCCTGGCCAACCAGTCCGGCGGCGACAACGTCCAGGGCGACCCGAGCAAGTACGCGGGCTGGCTGAAGACCACCACGGACACCTACCTCAACGGGTTCGAGCGGGTCTACAACGGCAGCCGGGCGCCCTACTTCATCGGCAACCACTTCGAGGACTGGAACGGCGGCATCTACGTGCAGGCGGTCGAGAACGTGGTGAAGACCGTCTGCGGCAAACCCGACGTGCGCTGTGTCTCGTTCAAGGAGATGGCCGACTGGCTGGACGTCCAGGACCCCAAGGTGATCGCCCAGTTGCGCAACCTGGACCCGGGTCAGGCCCCGGACTGGTCGACCGTCATCAAGTGAGCGGCGGCGGCCGACCCGGATCGGCTGGGGGATCGTGTCGCCCGCCAGCCGTCGCCCGCCAGCCGTCGCCCGCCCGCCGTCGCCCGTCCGCTGCCCGCCGTCACCCGCCGGCGGGCACGGCCTTCATGTAGCCGCTCCAGACGTCGATCGGGTAGCCCGTGGCCGCCGTCGTCCTCGTCGGGTCGGGCCCGTCCAGCGGCTGCGGGGCCAGTGTGCTGAGGTCCATCCGGAACACCACCACCGCGGTGCTCAGCTGCCCGCTGTAGCCGATGAACCAGCCGGCCTTGTCGTCGGTCGTGGTGCCCGTCTTGCCGGCCACCGTCCGGCCGGGCAGCTGGGCGGCCTGGGCGGTCCCGTGCTGCACCGCACCCTGCAGCGCCGCGTCCACCTGGCCGGCCACCTGCGGGTTCAACGCCTGGATCGGGCTGGTCCGTTGCAGCGGGACCGGCCGGCCGTCGCGGGTGACCGAGGAGATCGAGTACGGCTCCTGGTGCACCCCGCCGTCCGCGAACGCGCCGTAGGCGTCGGCCATCCGGATCGCGCTCGGCGTGGAGTTGCCCACCGAGAAGGCCGGTACCTGCGGCCCCAGGCTGTCCGAGAGCAGCCCCAGATCGGTCGCGGTCCGTTGCACCCCGCCCAGCCCGACGTCCAGACCCAGCTGCTCCAGCGGCGAGTTGACCGACTGCTCGATCGCGGTCCGCAGCGGGATGCTGCCGTAGGAGCGGCCGCCGTCGTTGGCCGCCTTGACGATCCGCCCGTCGCGGTCGAAGTAGGGACCCTCGGCGGTCTGCATGGCGAGCTGGTCGTCCCCGTCGTACGGGGTGTCCGGGGTGACCGGACGGCGGACGCCGTCCGCTCCGTGCTGCGCGCCCTGGCTCAGCCCGGCCGCGTACACGATCGGGGCGAACGCCGAACCCACTTGGATGCTGCCGGAGTTGGCGTTGTCGTACCCCTGTTTGAGGTAGTCCGGGCCGCCGTAGACGGCGAGGATCCGGCCGTCCGTCGCCACCGAGGCGGCGCCCACCCGTAGCTGGTCGGAGCCCGGCTGCCGGGTCGCCGCGTCCTGCACGGCGGCGGTCAGCGCGGTCTCCTTCGGCTTCTCGAAGGTGGTGTGGATCTGGTAGCCGCCGAGGTCGAAGGCGGTGTCCGAGATGTCGCTGTGCGCGGCCAGGTAGGTGCGCGCGGTGTCCACCAGGTAGCCGGTCTGGCCCTGCAGGCTGGCCGGCTCGGGCGTCGCCCGCGGCTCGGGGAAGGTGGTGTACTGGGCCCGCTCGGCGGGCGTGAGTTTGCCGATCTTGACCATCCGGTCCAGGATCCACTGCCAACGGGCCACCGCCCGGGCGTGGTTGGCCGGGCTGATCGACGGGTCGTAGAGGCCGGCGCCCTTGAGTAGCGAGGCCAGGAAGGCGCCCTGGCTGGGGTTCAGTTGCGACGCGTCCACGCCGTAGTACGCCTGGGCGGCCCGCTCGATGCCGTACGCGCCGCGCCCGTACCAGCTGGTGTTGAGGTAGTCGTCCAGGATGTCGGACTTGCTCTTCGCGCGGTCCAGCTTGACGGCGATCAGGATCTCGGTGAACTTCCGCGACAGCGTCTGCTTCTGCGTCAGGTAGGCGTTCTTCACGTACTGCTGGGTGATGGTCGAACCGCCCTCGGTCTGTCCACCGGTGGCCATGGTCCAGACGGCCCGGGCGATGCCGCGCGGCGAGACCCCGGCGTCGGTGTAGAAGGTCTCGTTCTCGGCGGCCAGCGTCGCCCACTGCACCCCGTCCGGCACCTGGGAGAGCGGCACCTCCTGCCGGTTGACCAGGCCGGTGCGGGCCATCTCGGTGCCGTCCGCCCAGAAGTAGACGTTGTTCTGCTGGGTGGCGAAGGCGTTCAGGTCGGTGGGGATCCGGGTGTTCGCGTAGGCGTAGCCGACCAGACCGGTCAGCCCGCCGAGACCGAGCAGGGTCAGCAGCAGCAGCAGCTGCCGCCAGGACGGCAGCCAGCGCCGGACACCCCGCCGGCTGCGCCGCGGGTAGTCCAGGCGCGGCCGGCGCGGCGCGGGCGGGCGCCGCGACCCCGTGCGCCGGACCGCTCCGCCCCGGACCTCGGCCGTGTGCCGCTCATGGCGATCGCTGCCAGACATCTGCTCCCCGAGTGCTCGGTCCGATCAACCGATCAGCTGTCCGTCAGGTCGTCGGTCAGTTCGATCAGCTGCTCATATCCTTCAGACGCGTCGAGTGGCCCCGGAGGTCGCGCCAGGCGGCCGACGAGCCGGTCCCGGCCGGGTCGCCGCGCCGGCACCGCGCCGTCGCCCCGGCCCGCCCGGCCTCACCCGGCGTCCGCCGGGTGGCCCATGGCGGTGCCGGCCCCCGTATCGATCGAGGGCGGTGCTCGTTGGCAGGTTGACGGCGGTTGACGGCGGTACGGGGCGATCACGGGGAGCCGAGCGATGGAGCGAGACCGGCATGGCGCCGAGCGACGACCGGGCTTCCCGGCTGCGGTGACCGGGCTGGGCCTGGTGACCGCGGCCGGGATCGGGGTGGCCGCGAACTGGGCCCGGGTCCTGGCGGGCGTGCCCACCGCCGCCCGGATCTCCGAACTGGCCGGTCTGCCCTGCGACTTCGGCTGTACCGTGCCGGGCTTCGACGCCGAGGCGCTGCTCGGCGGGGACGCCGCGTGGAGCACCGACCGGTTCGTCCAGCTCGCGCTGGTGGCCGTCCGGCAGGCGCTGGCCGACGCCGGTTGGGACCCGGCGTGCTGGGACGGTGCCCGGGTCGGCGTGGTGTTCGGCAACTCCCACGGCGGCAAGCCGCTGTACGAGCGGCAGGTGCGCCGGCTGGCCGAGCGCGGCCCGTCGCTGGTCTCGCCGATGCTGGTGCCGATGACGATGGTCAACATGGTCGCGGGCAGTGTCGCCATCGACTGCCGGGCCGGCGGACCCAGCATGGTGACGGCCACCGCCTGCGCCTCCGGCTGCAACGCGGTCGGTACCGCGCGCGAGTGGCTCCGCACCGGCCGCTGCGACGTGGTGGTGGCCGGCGGGGCGGAGTCGGCGATGTCGCCCGCGCTGGTGGCGAGCATGTGCCGGATGCGGGCGCTGTCCGAGCGCCGGGACGACCCGGCGGGCGCCTGCCGGCCGTTCCACCCCGACCGCGACGGCATGGTCGGCGGCGAGGGCGCCGGCGTGCTGGTGCTGGAACGCGAGGACGACGCCCGGGCCCGCGGTGCCCGGGTCCGCGCCACCATCACCGGCTACGGCGCCGCCACCGACGCCTACCGCACCACCGCCCCGCACCCGGACGGCGCCGGCGCCGAACGGGCGCTGCGCGCGGCGCTGGCCGACGCCGGGCTGCGGCCCGCCGACATCGACCACGTCAACACCCACGGCACCGGGACGCGGCTGAGCGACGCGGTGGAATCCGCGGTGCTGCACCGGGTGCTGGGCCCCGGGCCGGCGGCCACCTCGACCAAGCCGGTCACCGGGCACACCCTGGGCGCCGCCGGGGCGATCGAGGCCGCGTTCACCGTGCTGGCGGCCGAGCACGGGCGGATCCCGCCGACCGCCAACCTGGACCGCCCGGACCCGGCCATCGCCCTCGACGTGGTCACCGGCCGGGCCCGCCGGACCGCCGTGCGGCACGCCGTGAAGACCTCGCTGGGCTTCGGCGGCCACAACGCCGCGCTGATCGTCTCCGCCTGCTGACGACTCCGGCCCGTCCGTTCGCCCGCATGCCGGGCCGTCGCGGCGCGCGCCGCCGTGCGCCGCACCCGTACGCCACCCACCCCCCGAGGACCAGTCATGAACGACACGCACCATCAGACCTACCGGCTGATCACCGGCCAGCTCGCCCGGCACTTCCGGATCGCGCCCGGCCGGCTGAGCCCGCAGACCACCTTCGAGAGCCTGCGGATCGACTCGCTGGCGCTCGCCGAGCTGGAGACCGCGCTGGAGGACGAGCTGGACCGCCCGGTGCGGGCCCCCGACGGCGCGTTGCGGGCGTCGCTCACCCTGGCCGAGGCGACCGCGGTGCTGCACGAGGTCCTCAACCCGCCGGCCGCCGGCCGGTGACCGTCCGCGCCGCCGTCCGTCTCGTCCGGGCGGCCACCCGCGGCGCCGTGCGCCGGGCCGAGCCGGTCGCGGTGACCGGGCTCGGGCTGCTCACCCCGGCGGGCGTCGGCGCCACGGCCAACTGGGCGCGGCTGCTGGCCGGCACCTCCACCGCGGCCGCCGACCCGCTGCTGGCCGGCCTGCCGGTCGGCTTCTCCTGCGCGGTCCCGGGCTTCGACGGGGACGCGGCCGGTCCCGACGGTCCAGCCGATTCCGATGGTCCCGCCGATGCCCATGGTCGGGCCGGTCCAGCTGGTCCCGACGGTTTCGACGCCGAGCGCGTGCTCGGCTTCCGCACCGCGCGCCGCACCGACCGCTTCATCCACCTCGCGGTGGCCGCCGCCCGGCAGGCGGTCGCCGACGCCGCGCTCGACCCCGCGGACTGGGACGCCACCCGGGTCGGCGTGGTGCTCGGCGTCGCCGCGAGCAGTCAGCAGCACCTGGACGAGGCCTTCCGGCGGATCCTGGACGGCCGGCACGGCGCGGTCAGCCCGACCATGTTCCCGCGCTCGCTGCCCAACATGGCCGCCGCCGAGATCAGCCTGGACCTGGGCGCCCTCGGCCCGGTCCACACCGTGGCCGCGGCCTGCGCCTCCGGCACCGACGCGCTCGGCCTGGCCCGCCACCTGCTGGCCGCCGGCGACTGCGACCTGGTGCTGGCCGGCGGCGCCTGCGCCGCGCGCGACCCGGCCACCGTGGACGGTTTCCACCGGATGCGGGTGCTCTCCACCCGCCACCACGACCCGGCCGGCGCCTCCCGCCCGTTCGACGCCGACCGGGACGGCTTCGTGCTGGGCGAGGGCGCGGCCGTGCTCGTCCTGGAGCGGGCCGGACACGCCCGGGCCCGGCGCGCCCCGGTCCGGGCGCACCTGGCCGGTTACGCCGCCGCCGCCGACGGCCACCACCCCACCACCCCGCACCCGGACGGCGACGGCCTGCTCCGGGCCACCCGCGCCGCGCTCGCCGGGGCGGGCCTGCGGCCGGCCGACATCGGGCTGATCCACGCGCACGGCACCGGCACCCCGCTGGGTGACCTCGCCGAGGCCCGCGCGATCCGCCGCGCCTACCGGGACGCCCCGCCGGTCACCGCGGGGAAGAGCGTCATCGGCCACACCCTCGGCGCGGCCGGCGCGATCCAGGCCGCGCACGCCGTACTGGCCCTCCAGCACCGGACGGCCCCGCCCACCGCCAACCTCGACCGGCTCGACCCCGCCATCGACCTCGACCTGGTCCACCGGGTCCCGCGCCCGCTGCCCTGCCGCGCGGTCGCCTGCCACGCCAGCGGCTTCGGTGGCCAGAACGCGGTCCTGCTGCTCACGCGATAGCGCCGCGGGCCGCTCAGACCGCGGCCGGCCAGCCCGTCAGCAGGTAGGCCCCGTACCAGCCGCCCGCCAGCACCACCGCCCCGGTGAGCGGCCAGGCGACCCGCGGCCGGGCCCGGCCCAGCGCGACGGCCGCGGGCAGCAGGAAGATCAGCGCCGGCACCAGCAGCCGCGGCTTGCACGAGTAGGAGCCGCTCTGGCCCAGCGCGATCGCCGTCACCAGCAGCCCGTACAGCGCCAGCGGCGGCCACGGCCGGGCCGGCAGCGCCAGCAGGCAGCCGCCGACCGCCGCCAGCACCAGCAGCGCGATGCTCAACTCCACCCAGCCGGTGCCGCCGGAGAGCCGGTCGCCGACGAAGTCCCAGGTCTGGGCACCCCAGTCGAGCGCGGTGCCCCAGCCCGACCGCTGGATCCGGAACCAGCCGTCCGGCGAGCCGGTCCGCCGGCCCACCCAGAGCAGGTAGCCCGGCGTCGCGGCACAGACGGCCAGCGCCGCCGCCACCGGACGCCAGCGCCACCGCCGCTCCCCGCGCAGCGCGAGCACCGCCGCCAGCACCAGCGCCGCCCCGACGGCGAGCCCGGCGCACCGGGTCAGCCCGGCCAGCACCCCGCAGACCCCGGCCGTCGCCCAGCACCCCCGGTGCGCCGCCAGCAGCGCGCCGGCCGCGCAGGCCAGGAAGACCGCCTCGCTGCCGCCCATCCCGAGCACCACCGCCATCGGCTGAGCGGCCGTCAGCGCCACCATGAACAGCCCGGTCCGCCGGTCGTGGAGCCGGCCGAAGAGCCGGTGGACGAGGACCGCCGCGACGCCCGCGGCCAGCCGGGAGACCAGCAGCGCGGCGTCCGAGAAGTCCAGCCCGGTCAGCAGGTGCGCGGCGCGGACGGCGGCCGGGAACACCGGGAAGAGCGCCAGCCGGCTCCCCGGCCCGGCCAGGCCCGGCGCGTCGTGCGGGAGCCCGGCCGGGTACCCGTGCTCGGCGACCGCCAGGTACAGCCGGCCGTCCCAGCCGAGCAGCAGCCGCCCGAGCGGCGGTGAGTCGGCGTCGCGCAGCACGGCGATCAGGCCCAGCTGCAGCAGGCAGACCGCGCCGAACAACAGTACGGGTGGGCCGAACTCGCCGGTCCACCGCCGCAGTACCGCGATCGCGCCGGGCAGTACGGAGTGCGGGCGGAGTGCGAAGGAGGCCATGGACGCGACGGTACGGGCGCCCGGCCGGCCGCCGGTCCGCACGACACCGACCGCTGGGCCGAAAGAGCAGCTGATCATCTGTTCGACAACGGGCCCTGGCGTCGTGATCCCGTCGAAAGGCGGACAGCCGTCCGCCGCCCGGCGCGGGTGCGGCGGACGCGCCGGGGACCGCGTCGATGATGACGGCATGCTGGTACCGCCGCCGCACCCCGCGCCCCTCCGCCGAACTCCCCTCCCCACCCGGGCCGTCGACAGCGGCTGGGCGGCCGCGCTGGCCGTCACCGCGCTCGCCGGGCTGCTGCGCTTCTGGCGGCTGGGCCATCCCCGCGCGGTGCTCTTCGACGAGACGTACTACGCCAAGGACGCCTGGTCGCTGCTCACCTACGGCTACGAGGGCAGCTGGCCGGACGACGCGGACGCCCGCCTGCTGGACCGCCCGCCGCACCTGGGCCTCACCGCCGCGCCGGAGTTCGTCGCGCACCCGCCGGTCGGCAAGTGGCTGATCGCGCTCGGCGAGGCGGCGTTCGGGCCGACCCCGCTGGGCTGGCGGTTCGTACCGGCGCTGCTCGGCACGCTGTCGGTGCTGCTGCTCTGCCGGATCGGACGTCGGCTACTCGGCTCGACCGCGCTGGGCTGCCTGGCCGGCCTACTGCTCTGCCTGGACGGGCTGCACTTCGTCCTGAGCCGCACGGCGCTGCTCGACATCACCCTGATGTTCTGGGTGTTGGCGGCGTTCGGCTGCCTGCTGCTGGACCGGGACACGCTACGAGCCCGGCTGGCGGCGGGGGTTGACGGCGGACCGCGCTGGTGGCGGCTGGCCGCCGGGACCTGCCTGGGCCTGGCCTGCGGGACCAAGTGGAGCGCCGGCTACTCGCTCGTCGCGTTCCTGCTGCTCACCCTGGCCTGGGAGGTCGGTGCTCAACAGCCTTGCGGCAGCAGGTTGTCGGCCATCCGGCGAGCCGCCCCCGGTGCGCTCGCCGCCCTGCTGCCGACCGCCGCGCTGACCTATCTGGCCTCCTGGAGCGGCTGGTTGGCCACCTCGGGTGGCTGGGACCGGGACTGGGCGGCCCGGCAGGGCCGGGTCGGCCCGCCGCTCGGCTGGATCCCGGCCGCACTGCGCGGTCTCTTCCACTACCACCAGGAGATCTGGGAGTTCAGCGTCCAGCTCACCACCCCGCACCGCTACCAGTCGGAGCCGGCGGACTGGCTGCTGCTCACCCGCCCGGTGTCGTACTTCTACCGGCTCACCGGGCAGGGCGTCGGCGGCTGCCGGGCCGACCAGTGCACCCGCGAGGTGCTCGCGCTGGGCACCCCGCTGCTCTGGTGGGTCGGGCTGGTGGCGCTCGGTTGCCTGGCCCACCGGGTGCTGTGGCGCCGGGACGGGCGGGCGGCGGCGGTGCTCTGTGCGGTGGCGGCGGGGTACCTGCCCTGGTTCCTGTACCGGGGGCGGACGGTCTTCTCGTTCTACTCGGTGGCCTTCGCGCCGTTCCTCTGCCTGGCGGTGGCGATGCTGGTCCAGGCGCCGGCCGGACCGGGCGGCCGACGGTGGGTCCGCCCGGTGGTCGCGGTGCTGCTGCTGGCCGGCGTGGCCGCCAACTTCGTCTGGCTCCTGCCGCTCTACACCGGCCGGCCGCTGCCGACGGTGGCCTGGCAGCACCGGATCTGGTTCGACAGCTGGGACTGACCCCTCAGCCCAGCGCCGGCACGGCCTGCGGCGGCGTCGGCCCGGCGTACCGGGCGGCCGGCCGGATGATCTTGCTGTCCTCGGCCTGCTCCAGGATGTTGGCGCACCACCCGACGATCCGGGCCGCCCCGAAGGTCGGCGTGAACATCTCCCGGGGCACCCCGCACCGGTCCATCACCACTCCGGCGTAGTACTCGACGTTGGTGAACAGCTCGCGCCCGGGCTTCAGCTCGGCCAGCGTGTCGAGGACCTGCCGCTCGACCTGGACGGCGAGGTCGGCGCAGCCGCCGCCCAACCGCTCGGCGACCCCGCGCAGCATCCGCGAGCGCGGGTCCTCGGTGCGGTAGACGGGGTGGCCGAAGCCCATGATCCGTTCGCCGCGCAGCACCCGCTCGCGGATCCACGGCTCGGCGCGCTCGGGGGTGCCGATCGCGTCCAGGGTGTCCAGCGCCCGGCTGGGCGCGCCGCCGTGCAGCGGGCCGGAGAGCGCGCCGAGCGCCCCGCTGACGCAGGCCGCGAGGTCGGCGCCGGTGGAGGCGATCACCCGGGCGGTGAAGGTGGAGGCGTTGAAGCCGTGGTCGATGGTGGAGGTCAGGTACTGCTCGATCGCCCGGGCGTGCTCGGGGGCGGGCTCCCGGCCGGTCAACATGTGGAGGTAGTTGGCGGCGAAGCCCAGGTCGTCGCGCGGGTCCACCGGGTCGAGGCCGCGGCCCACCCGGTACAGCGCGGCGATCAGGGTCGGCGCGAGGGCGCTGACGTACAGCGCGTCGGCCCGTCGGCCGGCCGGGTCGGTGTCGTAGAGCGGACGGATTCCGCGCAGTGCGGCCGCCACCGGCAGCAGCGCCCGCAGCCCGGCCAGCGGACCGTCCGCCGCCGTGTCGCGGGCCACCGGGGCGAGCAGCGGCCGCAGCGCGTCGGGGAGCCGGCGGAGCGGGACGGTCTCCGCGCCGAACGCGGCGCGCTCGGCGGCGTCGGCGGGCAGCGCGCCGTCCAGCATCAGCCGCCAGACGTCCTCGAAGTCGCGGCGCTCGGCCAACTCGATCGCCGAGTACTGGCGGTAGTGGTAGAAGCCCTCGCGGCCGCGGACGTCGCCGATCCGGGTCTCGGTGACGACCACGCCGCTGAGGCCGCGCGGCACGTCGACGGTGGTGATCTCGCGACGCGTGGGTGCGGGTGCAGGGGTGGCGGGGCTCGTCGCGGCAGAACTCGTTGCGTCAGAAGAGGTACTCATACTTGCGAATGTCGTCCACATGCTCAATCCTTGTCAACATTGATCCAGTCAACATGTATCGACGGAGGCGACGACATGCCGAGGCACCCCGAGAGCGGCGAGCCCATGCTGACCACCCGGCAGGCGGCGGCCCGGCTCGGCGTCAAGCCGGAGACGCTCTACGCCTATGTCAGCCGCGGCCTGATCGGCCGGGTCAAGGCGCCGGACGGCAAGGGCAGCCTCTTCCCGGAGGCAGAGGTGGAGGCGCTGGCCGTCCGCGGTACCCGCGGCTCGACCACCCGCCCGACTCCCGCCGAGCCGATCCGAACCGGCCTCACCCTGATCGAGGGCGACCGCCTCAGCTACCGCGGCCGGGACGTCGCGGCGCTGGCCGGCGCGGTCGGCTTCGAGGTCGTCGCCGAGTGGCTCTGGCGTGCCAAGGCGGTGCCGGACGCCCACTTCGACGCCCCGCCCGCCGCCCTCGCCGCCGCCCGCACGGCCGCCGCCGCGCTGCCCGAGCGGGCCCGGCTGGTCGACCGGTTCCAGGCCGCGGTGACCGCCGCCGCCATCGCCGACCCGCTGCGCTTCGACATCCGCCCCGCCGCCGTGATCGCCACCGCCCGGACCGTGATCGCCACCATGGTCGGCGCCGCCCCCCGCCCCGGCGGCGAGGACCGCCCGCAGGCGTCCGTCGCCGAGCGGCTCTGGCCCCGGCTCACCGACCGCCCGCCGACCGCCGCCGGTCTGCGCGCGCTGGACGCCGCCCTGGTGCTGTTCGCCGACCACGACGTGGCCGCCTCCACCTTCGCCGCCCGGATCGCCGCCTCGACCCGGGCCCACCCGTACGCCGTGGTGACCGCGGGCCTCGCGGTGATGGACGGCCCGCTGCACGGCGGCGTCGGCGCGGCGGTGCACCGGCTGGTCGCGGACGCGGTGGCCGGCGGCGACCCGCTCGGCGTGCTGGCCGAGCGCCTGCGCGGCGAGGCCGGAGAGGGCGGCGTGCCGGGCTTCGGCCACCGGCTCTACCGGACGCACGACCCGCGTGCCGAGGCGCTGCTGCGGCTGCTCACGCCGCTGCCCGACCCGGGCGGGGTGAAGCCGGCCGTCGACGCGCTGGCCGCCGCCGCGCGCGAGCGGCTGGGCAGCTTCCCCAACGTGGACCTCGCGCTGGCCGCGCTGGCCCACCTCACCGGGATGCCGGCGGACGCGGCCGAGGCGGTCTTCGCGGTGGCCCGGACGGCGGGCTGGCTGGCGCACGCGCTGGAGGAGTACCAGGCGCCGGCCCACCGCTTCCGCCCACAGGGCCTCTACCTGGGACCGGCCCGGGGAGCGGAGTGACCTCCGCCGCCCGGTAGCGTGCCGGCATGACCGACCTGGCAGTGCGCGAACTACGGATCCTGGTCGCCGTCGAGCAGGCACGGAGTTTCACCGCGGCGGCGGAGGCGCTCGGGCTGACCCAGTCCGCCGTCTCGCACGCGATCCGTACGTGCGAACGCAAGCTCGGTGCCGTCCTGTTCGAGCGCGGCCGGCTCGGCGCCCGGCCCACGCCGGCCGGCGAGCGCACCGCCGCGCACGCCCGCCGGATCCTGCGCCTGCTCGACGCGCTGCCCGACGAGGCGCGCGGTGCGAGCACCGGCGAGGCCGCCGGCCCGCTGCGGATCGCCGCCTTCCGCAGTGTCGCCGTGCACCTGCTGCCCGCCGTCGTCGAACGGCTCACCGCGCGCCACCCGGGCCTGGCGCCCGAGGTGCGGATCGTCCCCGAGCTCGGCCGCGGCACCGCCGGCGAGGTCGCCGACGGTCGCGCGGACCTCGGCATCGCGACCCTCGGCGGCGACCCCGAGCTGCCGGCCGGCCTGGTCGCGGCGGACCTCTTCGAGGAGGAGTACGCCCTGGTGCACCCCGCGGGGCGGGCCGACCCGCGCTCCCTCCCGCTGATCGACTGGGCGGAGAACTGCTCCTCCTACACCCGGGACTGGTGGCGCCGGCAGGACTGGCTGCCGCCCGCCACGGTGGACGCGGGCGAGGACAGCGTGGTGCTCTCGATGGTGGCCCGCGGCCTGGGAATGGCGATCATGCCGCGCTCCACCCTGCTCGACGCCCCCGCCCGGGTCGCCGTCACCGACCTCGGCCCCGACCGCCCGACCCGTCGGGTCGGCTACGTCACCACCCCCGAACTGGCCCGGACCCTCCCGGTCCGGGCCCTGATCCGGGAACTGCGTGCCGCGGCGCTCAGCTGAGCGGTTCGACCGCCAGCGCGTGCCGGAACACGTCGCGCGGGTCCCAACGCGCCTTCACCTCCCGCAGGCGCGGGTAGTCGTCCTTGTAGTAGAGCGTGTACCAGGGCACGCCGGAGGTGTTCCACGCGGGGTCGGCCAGGTCGACGTCCGGGTAGTTGATCTAGGAACCGTCGCTGACCTCGCCGGGCACCGGTACGCCGCCGGTCGCGCCGTACACGTCGCGGTAGAACTCGCGGATCCAGGCGAGGTTGGCCGCGTCGTCGGAGCCGTCGGTCCAGACCGTCTGGTACACCGCCTTCATCACCGCGTCGCGTTGGGCGACCGCGGTGGCCCCCGCCGGCACCGCTCCGACCTGGCCGCCGTACCCGATGAGCTGCATGCCGCCGCCCGGGCCACCGGTGGGGTTCGTCAAGTTCCGGTAGATCGCGTCGAGTTGGTCGTCGGTGAGGGAGCGGCGCAGATAGCCGGCCTTGAGCTTGTAGCGGCGGGTGACCACGTCACCGGGCTCACCGTTGCCCGACCAGGTCAGCACGTGCACCCACGGCATGGTCCGCCGGGCGTCGAGGGTCGGGGTGAGGCCGGTGCCGGCGGTCACCGCGGAGACGAAGTCGGTCACCATGCCGTCGCGTTCGGGAGGTCCAGCAGCATCCGCACCGCCGGGTCGGCGGTGAAGTTCTCGAAACAGTGCCCGCCGCTGCGTGCCGCCACCCGCCGCCCGGACCGCACCGCGTCCGACACCGCGCGGACCACCTGGTCGGTCGACCCGACCGCACGGATCTCGTCGGGCCGGCCCACGAACCGGAAGTTGTTGCCCCGCAGCAGGCCGTCGTACCGCAGGTCCCCGGGCCGCACCGACACCGGCCCGAACCCCGTCGGTTCCGGCCCGGTCCCGCCGTCCGCCGCCACGGCGGTCCCCGCCCCCAGCGTGCCGGCGGCCGCCACCGCACCGGCCGCGGCGAGCAGGCCGCGCCGACGGAGCAGCTGGTGATCCGGTCTCCCCATGACAACTCCCCCGCAGCCCACTGCACTTGGGCCCATCATGGCCGATCGTCCGCCAGGTCACCAGCAGTCGACCGCGGTTACCGCGCCCACTCCGGTGTCCACGTCCCCGCCTCCTCGCGGTCGGACCGCGCGGAGCCGAGGTACTCGCGTAGCGTGGCGAGCGCGGGGTGCGGGTTGTCGCGGTGCCATACCAGTGAGTGCGGGTAGACCGGTGTCGGATCCCGCAGGGCGATGCGCCGCAGGCCGTGGTCGGCGGGCCAGACGAGACGGGTCTGCTCGCCGACGAAGGTCGCCAGTGACCGGGAGTCGGCGATGGTGTCCAGCAGGGGCTCGGTGCCGAAGTCGGGTCCGGTGATCTCGATGGTGAGCCCGAAGGCGGCGGCGAGGTCGTGGTAGTAGGCGGCCCACTCGGTTCCGGGAACGATGCCGGGCATCCAGATCCGGTGCCCGGCGAGTTCGGCGGGCGTGACCGCGCGGGCGCCGGCGAGCTCGTGGGCCGGTCCGGTGAGCAGTTGGAGGGGCTCGTCGAAGGCCCGGGTGACCCCGATGTCGTCGGGCAGCCGCCGGCCGGGCATGGTGACGGCGCGGAAGGACGCGTCGATCGCGCCGGACCGGATGGCGTCGACGGCCGCGTCGGCGTCGAAGAGGGTCACGACGTCGAGCTCGGCCTCCGGGTGCGCGCGGTGGAAGCCGCGCAGCCGGGCCGCCGGGGCGAGCCGCCGGCCGATCACGTCGACGCGCAGCGCGCGGTGGCCGGGACGGACCGAGGCGAGAGCCCGCTCCTCGGCCCGCAGGAGGTCGCGCGCGTGCGGCAGGAAGGCCTGTCCGTCGATGGTGAGCTGGACCCCGCGCGCGGTGCGGGTGAACAGCCGCACGCCGAGGATCTTCTCCAGCGTGGCGACGCGTTTGGAGACGGCCTGCTGGGTGACCGACAATTCGGCGGCGGCGTCTTGGAACCGCCCCGCGTCCGCGGCGGCGACGAAGGTGCGAACGGCATCGAGATCCACGCCGGCCAGGGTATCTGCACAACGAGTGGTTGTGCCTTCCTGTCGGATCGGTTGTTTGATCTCGCCATCTGCTACTCGCTTTGATGCCGATGGTCAGCGTTTGGTTGTTGGGATCGGCGAGAGGTGCGTTGGGTATGCCGGGGAGGCGGGCGCTGGGGCGTCGGTTCGGGTGGCTGTGGGCGGCGTACGCGGTCAGCTCGTACGGCTCGGGGTTCGGCTTCGGCGCGCTCCCCCTGATCGCGGTCCTCGTGCTGCACTGCGGGCCGACCCAGGTGGCGGCGCTGGCCGCCGCGGGGCGGGCCGTGGGAGCCGTGGTCGCGGTGCCGCTCGGTCCGTGGATGGAGTTCCGCCGCAAGCGGCCGGTGATGATGGCGATGGACCTGACCCGGTTCGCGGCGTTGCTGAGCGTCCCCGCCGCGTTCGCGCTCGGCCGGCTCGGCTTCGCCCAGCTCCTCGTCGTCTCCGTCGTCGTGGCCGCGGCCGACATCGCCTTCAAGGCGGCCAGCGGTGCGTTCCTGAAGGCGCTCGTGCCGCCGGAGGACCTGCTCGTCGCGAACGGCCGCTTCGAGTCCACGACGTGGACCGCGACCGTGGTCGGGCCGCCGCTCGGCGGGGCCGCGATCGGGCTGTGCGGCCCGGTGACGACCGTGCTGGCCGACGCGGTCAGCTACCTGCTCTCGGCGCTGGGGATCCGGGCCATCGGCGGGACGGAACCGCGTCCCGCGCGGACCGGTACGCCGCGGCTGCGTGCGGGCGATCTGCTCGAAGGCTGGCGCCACATCCTCGCCCACCCCGTGCTGCGCCCGCTGTTCTTCAACTCGATCGTGGTCAACGGCCTGATCATGGCCTCCGAGCCGCTGCTCGCCGTACTCCTGTTGGGCCGCCTCGGCTTCGCGCCCTGGCAGTACGGTCTCGCGTTCGCGGCCCCCTGCGTCGGCGGCCTCGTCGGCTCACGCCTCGCGCGCCCGCTCGCGGCGCGGTTCGGGCAGCACAGGGTGATGCTCGCCGTCGGGGCGCTGCGTGCGTGCTGGCCCGTCGGACTGGCCTTCGTCCAGCCCGGCGTCCCCGGGATCCTCCTCATCGCCGCCGTCCAACTCGGCCTGGTGACCTGCTGCGGCCTGTTCAACCCGGTGCTGGCCACCTACCGGCTCGACCACACCCACCCCGACAAGGTCGCCCGGACCCTGTCCGCGTGGTCGATCAGCAGCAGCGCCGCCATCGCGACCATGACCGCCGTGTGGGGTTCGCTCGCGGCCGTCACCGGCCCCCGCGCCGCCATCGCGATCGCCGGTCTCCTCCTGCTGGCGACCCCGTTGCTGCTGCCCCGACACGAGCGCGCGCCGCGACCCGAGCCGGAACTGGCCCCGAACCACGCGGTCTAGCGGCCCGCGCGAGCCCTGTCACCGAAGGTGGTGGATTATCCACGGATCGTGCTTGACGGGCCGTGTCGCGCTGTACTGTGGCCGCCGAAGCGGGTCGCCCCTTCCGGACGGAGGGGCGAGCCCGGGCAGGTGTTGAGAGCACCCGGCCGGGCTCTTCACCCGTCGAGTGGGACAAAGGACCACTGACGAATGCTCGGGAATGTCACCGCGCCCGCGCGCGACCTCACCCGGATTGCCAACTCCCTGGTGTGGGACGACGATCTCTCCGACGCGGCCTTCCGGCTCCTCGTGCGGTCGTTGGCACTCCCGGACGTCCGGGCCCGCGCGACCACCGTCACCAAGCTGGCCGCCGGCCTCTCCGGCGGGCGGATCACGGCGGACCGGGCGCGCCGTCAACTCAGCTGCGCCGGACTGCTGCACAGCACCAAGTGGCGCGACGCGACCGGCCAGGTGCGCACCGAGTCCCTGGTGTCCAGCGTCCCGCTCGGCGCCGAGGAGGCGGACCGCCTCTTCACCGCCCACTTCGACCGTGGCGCGGGACCGGGTGCCGGGAAACCGATCTCCGGCGCCACCGAGGTACGGGCACCCGGCACCGCCCTCCCTACGGGAGGAAGACCGGAGGAGAAGACTTCCCCCCTCCCGGTCCCGGACCTCGGCCCGGACGCCCTGGTCGCGGAGCGGGTGCTGACCTCGCTGCGCCGTACCTCCCCCCAACTCGTCCTCGGCGGACGGGAGGTGCGACGGCTCGTCCCGCTGGCCGTCGAGTGGTTGGCCCGAGGTGTGACCCCGGAGGGCCTGCGCCACGCCCTCACCGCCGGCCTGCCCGAACCCGTGAAGTGCCCGGCCGCGCTGGTCAGTTCCCGCCTGCGCGAGAAGCTGCCGGAAGCCCTGCACGCCGGCCCGGCCGTCCCGCTGAACGACTGTGCGGGCTGCGGGTGTTCCTGCCACCCGCTCACCGGCGAGGAACGGTGCGGGGGTTGCGGCACCGGAACCGCCGCCAGCAGCCAACCGCCCACCCGGGAGGCCGGCTTGGGCTGGCGTGAGCGCGTGGCCCTCGCCACGGCCGCGGCCCTGCCCACCTAGCGCGTCGACGCCTCCTCAGAATCCGGTCAGGGTGGTCTTGCCGATCGCGGTGCCCGACTCCAGGACGCGGTGGGCCTCGCGGAGGTTGGCGGCGTTGATCGGGCCGAGGTCCCGGGTGGCCGTGGTGGTGAGGACGCCGGTGTCCACGAGCCGCGCGACCTGGGTGAGGATGTGGTGCTGCACGTGCTGGTCCGGCGTCTGGAACATCGAACGCGTGTACATGAACTCCCAGTGGAACGAGGCGCTCTTCGCCTTGAGCGCACCGATGTCCAGGGTGTCGAAGTCGTCGATGGCGACGATCTGGCCGAAGGGCTTGAGCACCTCGGCGTAGGCCGGGAGGTTCCGGTCGGTGCCGGCCGTGCCGAAGATGTAGTCCACGCCGCCCGGCGCGACCTTGGCGAGTTGCTCCACCAGCGGCTGGTGGTGGTCGACCACGCGGTGGGCGCCCATCCGGTAGGCGTACTCGACGGTCTCCGGGCGGGAGGCCGTGCCGATGACCGTCAGGCTGGTCAGGACCCGCGCCAACTGGACGGCGATGGCGCCGACGCCGCCGGCGGCCGCGGTGACCAGCACGGCGCCGGTCTTCTCGAACGCGCCGGTGCGCAGGCCCATGCGCTCGAACAGGCCCTCCCAGGCCGTGAGCGCGGTCAACGGCAGCGCGGCCGCCTCACCGAAGGAGAGCGAGACGGGCTTCGGGCCGACGAGCCGCTCGTCCACCACGTGGTACTGGGAGTTGGCGCCCGGCCGGTCGAGCGCGCCGGCGTAGAAGACCTCGTCGCCGACCTTGAACAGCTCGACCTCCGCACCGACCGCGACCACGGTGCCGGCCGCGTCCCAGCCGAGCACCTTCAGGTCACCCGCGGGGTCGACGTTCTGGCGGACCTTGTAGTCGACGGGGTTGACGGCGATGGCCGCCACCTGGACCAGCAGGTCGCGCGGGCCGGGCTGCGGGACCGGCAGCTCGACGTCCACGAGGCTCTCGAGGTCGTCGATCGGCAGGCTCCTGCGGTAGCCGACGGCGCGCATCGTGGTGTTCTGACTCTGGTTCGAGTTCTCGCTCATGACAGTCTCCAGCTCTTCGGGGTGGCCGGGGGCGGGTGGGCCGGGTGCGGTGGGGCGTGCCCGTGGCGTCGTCCGGGGCGCCTTGTTACGGGAGGAGTTCCGGGTGGGTCGCAAGATAGCGGTCGGCGGCCCGCAACGGGGTGAGGCCGTCCGCGTTGATGAGGGTGTCGAGTTCCTCGATGCCGTCGTTCCCCAGGTGGAGCGTGTCGAGCCGGGAGACGGCGTCGGGGTGGATGAGGTCGAGCGCCGCCCGGCGGATGACGGGGCTCGCCGCGTCGACGGTGCCCAGCAGTTGCCTGGGGTCGGCGATGGGCCGCAGTCGGTGGAGGCGGTTGAGGTACTGCGGGCGCCAGAGCGGGATGACGAACCACTCCTCGTCGGCGATGCCTCGCTCGACCCGGGTGATGAAGCCGGACTCGGTGCCGGGGGTGAAGGTGTAGCCGAACCGGTCCAGGCCGTACTCGGTCACCATCCGGGCGGAGAAGCGGCTGATGCCCGCTCCGGGGTTGATGCCGTCGATCGAGAGGGTCATCCGGTCGACCACCTCCGGTCGGGTGAGATCGGCGACCTCACGGACCGTCCCGGCCGGTACGTAGGGTGGCACCGCCCAGACGCAGTACGGGTGGTAGTGCGGTGCGAGCACCTGCACGCGGTCGCGGTACCCGGACAGGTACGTGTCGTGGCTGGAGGGCAGCCAGGCGGAGACGAGCACGTCGACCTCGCCGGCCGCCTGTAGCCGGAACAGTTGTTCGTGCGGTGCCTCGATGCCGTTCACCTGATGGCCGTGGGCTTCCAGCACGCGGCGGGCGACGGCCGCCGCGGCGCGGTGGAAGGACAGCGCGATGTTGCCCACGGTGATCGCGGGCCTGGGGGAGTGCGTGGTCATGGCGCTTCCTGTGGTGGGTACAGGGCGTTGTGCAGGGTCGATATCGCCTGTGCGGTGGCGTCGCGGGCCGCCCGGGTGCCGCGCAACGCGTCGAGGACGACGAAGGCGTGGACGGTGCCCCGGTAGCGGACGGCGGTGACGGGGACGCCGACGGCGCGCAGCTTCGCGGCGTACGCCTCGCCCTCGTCGCGCAGCACGTCGGCTTCCGCGGTGATGATCAGAGCCGGTGGGAGACCGGCCAGTTGGTGCGGTTCGGCGCGCAGCGGAGCCGCGGTCGGCTCGTCCCGCAACGCCGGGTCCGGCACGTACTGCTGCCACAACCACCGCAGGTAGTCGGCGCTCTGGAAGTACCCTCGCGCGAACTGCCGGTAGGAGGGGGTGTCGCAGTCCGCCGACAGAGGCGGGTAGAACAGCACCTGCTGGACGAAGGAGAATTCGCCGTGCTCCTTGGCCAGCAGGGTCAGGGCGGCGGCCAGGTTTCCCCCGGCGCTGTCGCCGACGACGGCCATCCGGGCCCCGTCCAGGCCCGCCGCGGCACCGTGGCGGGTGACCCAGCGGGCCACGGAGCGCGCCTGTTGGAGGGCGGCCGGGTAGGGCGCCTCCGGGGCCCGGTCGTACTCGACGAAGACCACGGCCGAGCCGGTCCCCGCCGCGAGCTCGCGCAGCAGCCGGTCGTGGCTGGTCGCGCTGCCGGCGATCCAGCCGCCGCCGTGGAGGTAGAGGATGACCGGCAGGGGCCCCGGCAGCGGTTCGGCGGGCCGGATGACGCGTACCCGTACCGGTGCGCCGGGGCCGGGCACGGTCAGGTCCTCCACCTTGGCCCCGGGGCGTCTCACGTCCGCGCCGGACTGCGCCCGTTCCAGGCGGGCGCGGATCTCCGACACGGGCAGTCGGCGCTGGTCGGGCCCGGCGGCGGCCCGGTCGGCGAGCTCCCGCGCGGCTGGGTCGAGGACCGGCGGCGGCAGGTCGGGCACGTCGGACATGGCGGCTACTCCAAACACTTGGTGGCGGCGACCGGCGCGGGTGCGGCCCCGCGCCGGGCCGCCGGCCGTGGGTCAGCCCTGCGGCAGCTGCAGCGGAACGAGCGGGACGATCGACTCCTCCACGACCAGGCCCGCCGCGACCGCGGGCAGGGTGGCGAAGATCTCGCGGGCGGCCTCCACCGACTCGGCGTCCACGATCAGGGCCGCGCCGACGAGGTCCGTGCGGTGGTAGCCGTGCACGATCACGCCGGCCTCGACGAGCTCCTTGGCCCGGGCCAGCTCGGCGTCGATGACCTTGGCGAAGTCCGCCTCGGTGGCGTGCGCGGCTGCCGCGAAGGTGGCGAGAACGCTGGTCTTGGGCTGGTCGGACATGGTGATCACTCCTGGTGGTCTGGGGCGGGGTCCGTGACGAGGGGGCATGGACGCCCGCCCCGTGCGGTGTGACCTCATCCTGCGAAATCCGACAGCCATCAGTCCAAGGAATGTTTTCTATCAAACCCATATGCTGAACACATGGCTACTCTGCGGCAGCTCGAATACCTCGTGACCATCGTGGACGAGGGCTCGTTCACCCGCGCCGCCGAGCGCCTGCACATCACCCAGCCCGGGCTGTCCCACCAGTTCCAGGCCCTGGAACGAGAGCTCGGCGGGCCCCTGCTGGAGCGCCTGCCGCGCGGCGTGCGGCTCACTCCGGCCGGTCGCGCGATGATCCCGCACGCCCGCGCCGCCCTCGCCGACGCCGAGCGGGCCGCCAGCGCCGCCCGCCGGGCCACCGGCGTCACCGACGGGGAACTCCACCTGGCCACGCTCTACTCGATCAGCTTCGGCGTGCTCCCCTCCGCACTGGGGATCTGGCGCGGCGACCACCCGGGCGTGCGGGTCCGCCTGTTCGAACACCGGCGCACGGACGACCTGATCGCCGCCATGACCGCGGGCCAGGCCGACATCGCCCTCGGTCCGCCGCCCACCGGCTGGGAGGGCCCCACCCGCTACATCGGCACCGAGGAGTTCCTGGTCGTCACCCACTCCGGCGACCCGGCGGCCGCCTCGGGTCACGCGCCACGGATCCGTCTGACCGACCTGGCGGACCGGGAGTGGGTGCACTTCACCCCGGACAGCGGGCTCGCCGACATCCTCGACCAGGCCTGCGCCACCGCCGGATTCCGCCCGCGGATCGCCGTACGCACCGAGCAGGCCCCCGCGGCGGCCAACTACGCGGCGGCGGGACTCGGCCCCACCCTCGTCCCCGCCAACACCATCCCGCCGCACTTCGGCGGCGTACTCCGGCGCCCCGACCCTCCGGTCAGCCGCCCCCTCACCGCATACACCCGGACCAGCCCCGACCCCATCGCCACCGCCTTCATGGAGACCCTCGCCGAGCAGGTGCTCCTGACACCGCCGCACGTCCACAACCGCCTGCGCCCAGCGGCCCGCCCGGCCTAGGTGACGGCGTCGAATGCTGCCGCTGACCGGCTGCGGTCACGACGATCCCCAGGGCGGTGATCCCTCCAGCTCTTCCACCCGGACGGGCCGGTTCTCGTCGCGTTCTCGTCGCGCCCGGAGTCGGGCGGCTACCCGCCGGCGCAGTCCGGGAGAGCCGCGACCGCCGCCTCCCACGGGTACGTGGAGGCACCACCCTCGCGTGCCACGTGCGGGGTGAAGCCACCCTCCCCGAGCAGTACGGTCACTCCCGCTCCTCGCAGGAGCTCCACGCTGCGGGCGTGGGCAGGGTGGGCCAGCTGCGCGGCATTGGTGTACGGCAGGGCAACGAGCGGCAGTCGCAGCCCGATCGCCTCCGTGATCAGTCCGAGCGCGAGCGTGTCGGAGATCCCCGCCGCCCACTTGTTGATCGTGTTCGACGTGACCGGGGCCACCAGCATCGCGTCGGCCGACGGCAGGACGTCCGGCTCGGTCGGCATCTTGTACTCGGAGCGGACCGGGTGGCCGGTCACTCTCTCCAACTGCGGGATCTCCTCGGCCAGCCAGCGCCGAGCCGTGGGGGTCAGGACGAGGCACACGTCCCAGCCCGCCGCTTGGCAGGCCTCGATCCCGGTGCGGATGGCGCGGGTCGGAGGTGCGGCGCAGGCGATCAGGTACAGCACGCGCGTCGTGGTCATGCGGGCAGTCCACACCGGACGGTCCGCCCGTGCAAGGTCTCGTCGATGGGGGAGAACCTCAATCGCTGGGTGCTGGAGGCCAGTTGACGGTCCCGGTTCCGGCGTGAGCGGTTTCGTCCCCACCCCCCCCCGGACGCGCCGCTGCTCCCCGCCGTCAGTTCCGCGAGCCGTCGGCCATGCCCAACCCGAGCCGCACCGCGCGCTCCACGGGGGAGTGGGCACCGTCGCGGCGGTCCAGGTCCAGCAGGCCGGTGGGCATCAGCGGGGGCTGGGCGATGAACCTGGCGGCGCTGCCGCGGTTGGGCTGGGCGGCGTGGATCAGGAACGGGTGGCACAGGTAGACGTCGCCGGCCCGGCCGGTGGCGAGCGCGGTCGGCCGATCCGGTGCGTCGAGCCGGCCCGCGGCGTCCATGGTCCCGCAGAGGTCGAAGAGGTCCATGCCGCGCTCGCCGGCGGCCTTCAGGAAGGGTGGGACGTCGAGGTGCGAGCCGACCTTGATCCGGGTCGGCCCGTGGTCGGCGTCGACGTCGGAGAAGAGGAACAGCATCAACAGCGCCCGGTCACGGGACCGGAGGTTGAGCCAGTAGCTGGTCCCGCCCTCGGGGGTGTAACTGCCGTCCAGGTGCCAGCCGGTGTCGCCGGGGTCGTCGGGATGCGGGAACCGGATGGGGAAGGTGCCCAGGCCGGTGCGTGGCACCCAGCGGCCCGCGCCGACGAGTTGGTCGAAGGCGCCGTGCAGACGGGCGGTGGTCGCCGCCCGCTGGAACGGCTCGTCCCCGTAGCCGTCCAGCCTGATGACCGGCTGGGTCCAGGTCGCGGGGTCGTCGGGATCGAGCCCGGTCTCACGCCACAGGAACGCCCGGCACTCCTCCGCCAGCGCACGTGGGAACGCCTCCGGAAGACGGACGAAGCCATCGGTGACGAACCGCTCGATCTCGTCCGCTGTCAGCACTTCACGCATGCCCGTGATTCTCGGCGGGCTGCCGAGGACCCGCAACCGAAATTCCCGCAGCGGGCCCGGGCCCGGGCGCTAGGCTCCTCCGCCGGACGACCACAGGATGGGGAGAGACCACGTGCCACAGGCGAGACCGCTGCCGAACGTCACCGATGAGCGCCTCTGCTGGCTCGTCGTGCGTGACGAACTCCGCACGAAGAGCAGCAAGTTGGGTGTCTTCGGATGGATCACGATCCTCGGCGGCGGACGGCGGGGCGGGGCCGCGCTCGGCGGGGACCTCCGGCGCGAGCGGGTGTCCGGCAGGATGGGCGACTACGCGCTCGCCGTGGACGACGCCGCGACCACCCTCTCCGCCGACGAGCGCGGGCACCTGCGGGCCACCGGGCAGGTCCCCGAGTGGTTCATGGCCGACGTCGAACGTCGCTACCAGGAGATCCGCCGACGGCGTTGATCGCGACGGGCGCAGAATGAGTCGCATGACGACGAATCAGTCAGGCGACCCCGACTCCACCACCGTCGACGCCTGGGCCGCCCTCGGCGGTGCGCCCGGGCTGGCGGCCGGAGTGGCCTACCACGGACCCGGCGGTGCGCTGCCCTCCCGCCTCCCGGTGCGCGAACTGGCCCGGGCGACGGTCGGGGTGTGCTCGCTGGCGGCGGCCGAGCTGCTGGCCCGGCGCAACGCCGGCCCGGTGCCCGCCGTGCGGGTGGACGAGGGTGCGGTGGCCACGGCGTTCGTCAGCGAGCGGCACCTGCGGATCGACGGCGCCCCGGTGACCACCTTCGCGCCGCTCTCCGGCTTCTGGCCGACCGCGGACGGTTGGGTCCGCACCCACGCCAACTACCCCCACCACCGCGCCCGCCTGCTGGCCGCCCTCGGCCTCCCGGACCGCGGAGAGCGGGGCGACGAGGAGAAGACGGCGCGGCGGCTGGCCGCCGAACTGGCCGGCCGCCGCGCCGACGAGATCCAGGAGACCGCCTACCCGGCCGGCGCGCTCGCCGTCGCCGTGGTGCCGCCGCCCGCCCCGGGCCCGCCGCACCCGCTGGTCGAGCGCCACCCGGCCCCCGCCGCCGCCCGCCCGCTGCCGCCCGCCGAGCTGCCCGCCGCCGGCGTCCGGGTGCTCGACCTGACCCGGGTGATCGCCGGGCCGGTGGCGACCCGGACGTTGGCCCTGCTCGGCGCGGACGTCCTGCGGATCGACTCGCCGCGCCTGCCCGAGAGCGCCGACGCCCACGCGGACACCGGCTTCGGCAAGCGCTCGACCCGCCTTGACCTCGAACTCCCGGCCGACCGCGCGGTGTTCGAGCAGCTGCTGGAGACGGCGGACGTCGTGGTCAGCGGCTACCGCCCCGGTGCGCTGGACCGGCTCGGCCTAGGCGCCGACGAACTGCTCGCTCGTCGGCCGGAGTTGGTGGTGGCGGAGCTGAACGCCTGGGGCTGGCACGGCCCGTGGGCCGCGCGCCGCGGCTTCGACAGCCTGGTGCAGGCCGGCGTCGGGATCGCCGCCCTGGAGGCCGGCCCGGACGGCGGCCCGGGGGTGCTGCCCGCCCAGGCGCTCGACCACGGCACCGGCTACCTGCTGGCCGCCGCCGTCCTGCGCGCGCTCACCGACCGCCAGGAGACCGGTGCCGGTGCCCGGCTCCGCCTCTCGCTCGCCGGCACCGCCGAGTGGCTGCGCGAGCGGATCGAGCCGGTGGGCGGCCGGCTGTCCGACCGGGCGGACGAACCGTACGACCCCGCGCGCTGGCTGGCCGAGACCCGGACGCCCTACGGCCTCCAGCGCTACGCCCTGCCGCCGATCGGCTACCGGGGCGCCCCCGCCGCCTGGGCGCACGGCCCGGGTCGCTGGGGTGCCGACCGCGCGGAGTGGAAGAAGCGGTAGCAGGCCCCGGCCGTCCACGCTCCGGACGGCCGGGCGACCGGTGGAGGCTCACTCCGGCGGCGTGCGGCGGCGGTTGGACGTCGCGATCGGGGCTGGGGGGGGGGGGGGGGGGGGGGGGGGGAGCAGGGGGGGGGGGGGGGGGGGGGGGGGGGGGGGGGGGGGGGGGGGGGGTGGGGGGGGTGGAGGGGGTCTG
>NZ_JBVHLF010000031.1:0-37403 GCF_055559155.1 Kitasatospora sp. NPDC024654 | reverse complement strand
CCCCGCCCCACCCCCCCCCCCCCCCCCCCCCCCCCCCCCCCCCCCCCCCCCCCCCCCCCCCCCCCCCCCCCCCCCCCCCCCCCCCCCCGAGCCCGGTCCTACGCTCGCCGGATGACCGAGCGATCCACCGACCACCCCCACCACGTCCTGACCGAGCGGCTGGAGCTGCGTGCCGTCCGCCTCGACGACCTCGACCCGCTCCACGCGATCAACTCCGACCCGGACGGTTGGCGCCACCTCCCCGAGGGCCGGCACGCCGAACCGGCGGTCACCCGGGACTGGATCGAACGGGCCCGGGCCCGTTGGGCGGACGGGCTGAGCTACTGGGTCGCTCGGTTGCGCACCGACGGCACGGTGGTCGGCGTCGGCGGGGTCCAGCTCACCGGGCGCGGCTACTGGAACCTCTTCTACCGGCTGGCCACCGAGCACTGGGGGAACGGCTACGCCACCGAACTGTCCCGAACCGCGCTGGCCGCCGCGCACGAACACTCCCCGGAGGTCCCGGTGGTGGCCTGGATCCACCAGCACAACGCGGGCTCCCGGGCGGTGGCCGAGCGGCTCGGGCTGATCGACCACGGCGTGCGGCTGGACCCGTTCCACCGCGACATGCTGTACCAGTACGCGGACCGCGCGATACCGATCGTGGACTGACCACCCGCCAACACCCGTGCGGCCCGGGCTGGATGAGGTGTGGAGGCTGGGAGTTTCCGGTGAACTCGCTTCCGGGCTCCCAGCTTGGTCCGCTAAGGTCCGCCCGAACTGTCAGCCGCACCGGTCGCCCCGGCGCGGCTGAGACACCGTCGCGCTTCGCCGGGTCCCGGGCCGGGCGCACATCCTCGTGAGGTGCTCACCCCATGCGTCGCAGTCTCGCCCTCGCGGCCGTCACCACCCTCGCCTCCTCGGTCGTGCTGACGGGGGCCCAGGGTGCGCTGGCCGTGACCGGCACCTCGCCGTCGGCCAAGCCGTCGAACGCGCGGCACGTCGCGCCCACCGCCGCTCCGTCGCTGTCGGCCGACGCCACGCCGGGCTCCGACGCCTCGCCGACCGCGGCCGACGCGGGCACGCCGGTGACCGCCGAGCCGACGCTCAAGGTCCAGGGGCTGGCCCGGCAGGTCACCGCCGGCGGCGGCGCCACCCAGTTCAGCGTCTCGCTCACCAACCAGACCGGCTCCGACCTGGTCTTCTACCCGACGGTCGCGCTGGCGACCCGGGACGGCCAGCTGGGCCTCGGCACGCTGACCCTGGACTACCGGTACCGCAAGGGCGGCTGGCAGCCGGCCACGATCTCCCCCAACGACTCCGAGCTGCTGGTGCTCGACTCGCTGGACGACAGCGGCGAGCCGGCCGGGTCCGGCCTGCAGTTCGTCCCGGCCGGCCAGTCCATCACCATCCAGCTCCGGCTGAAGCTGCCCGCGGACGCCCAGACCGGTCCGGCCGCCGCCTCCTTCGTGGCCTACTGGGCGCCGGTGGACGCCCAGAAGCAGCCGACCCAGGCCGGCGAGCTGGCCTCGAGCAAGCCGGACTTCTTCTGCATCCTGCCGCCCCACAAGCCGCACCCGCACCCGACCGGCACCCCGACCGACACCGGCAAGCCCTCACCCTCGCCCTCCGCGAGCACCTCGGCCCCGGCCAGCCCGTCACCGACCGTGACCGGTTCGACCGGTCCGACCGGCCCGGCCAGCCCCTCGCCGACCCAGAGCGACTCCACCCCGCCGTCGGCGAGCCCCAGCGCGAGCAGCAGCACGAGTGGCGCGCCGACCACGACCGCGCCCGGCACGCCGGCGCCGTCCTCCTCGTCCACCACCGACCAGCCGGTGCCGTTCCCGGTCACCCCGCCGAAGTCGACCCCGCTGCCGATCGCCTCGGGTGCGGTGCAGAGCGCCAAGGCCGCGGCGCCCGGCAACGACCAGCAGAGCCTGGCCTTCACCGGTGGTGGCGGGGACGCGATGCCGCTCACCATCGGCGGCGCGGCGGCGCTGGTGATCGGCGCGGGCACCCTGGTGGCGCTGCGCCGCCGCAAGGCCGGTGACCACGCCTGACGGCCACCCCGCTGACCTGCTGTCTCCTCTACGTTGGCCGGCCGAAGGCTCGACGTCGGCCTGCCGTTCCTGTTGATCGCATAGGATGTTCGGCCGAGGGGGCCGGTGCGGGGAAGAGGAACAGGTGCGCGAAGCCAGCGAAGAGGAGGCGACGACCGACTACGGTGCTGACACCGGTCGGATCGCGAGTCTGCCCGTCCGCCGTCATCATGCGCTGCTCACTCTCTGGACGATCATCTGGTTCGTGATCGTGGAGCCGAGCGGCGGCGTCTCCTGGCACTACCTGCGCCAGGGCGAGCAGCTGCTCTTCGCCAACCAGCCGGACGGCGGCCTCTCGCTCTACGCGCACCACCCCGAGCTGCAGATCGGCCCGGTCAGCCTGGCCGCGGCCAGGCTCTTCTCACCGTTCCCGGACAAGGTCGGCCAGATCCTGGCCGAGGGCACGATGTCCGCGCTCGGCCTGATCATGCTGGTGCTGGTCGGCCGGACGGCCGCCTGGTACTACCGCGGCACCGGGACCAACCACCGCCGGCTGCAGCAGCGGATCCTGATCGCCGGCCTGGCCTTCATCCCGATGTGGGTGGAGGTCTCGGTCCGCTTCGCGCACCTCGACGACGTGCTGGCGCTCTTCTTCACCACGCTCGCGGTGCACGCCCTGGTCCGCAACAAACCGACCGCGGTGGGCATCTACCTGGCGCTCGCGGTCGACTCCAAACCGTGGGCGATCTCCTTCGTGCCGCTGATCCTGGCCCTGCCGCGGCCGGTCTGGCTGCGCACCTTCCTCTGGATGAGCGGGCTGATCGCGGCCGCCTGGCTGCCGTTCTACCTGGGCAACCTGGGTTCGATGGCGGCGGCCAAGTTCACCATCCCCAACCAGCCGGCCTCCTCGCTGCGCTGGCTGGGCGTTTCGGACCCGTCCACGCCGGTGTGGGACCGGCCCGCCCAGTTCGCGATCGGGATGGGCCTGGGCACCCTGGCGGTGCGCCGCGGGCGCTGGCCGGCCGTGGTGCTGGTCGGCGCCAACGCCCGGATCCTGCTCGATCCGAGCGTGTACACCTACTACACCGCCTCCATCCTGCTCGGCACGCTGCTCTGGGACGCGGTCGGCCAGCGCCGGCTGGTGCCCTGGTGGAGCTGGATCGCCCTGGTCTCGCTCTACGGCGGCACGCTCTTCATCCCGTCCGACCCGGCGCGCGGGTTCGTCCGGCTGGCCTTCGTGGTGATCTCCACCGCGTACGTGCTGCTCTGGCCCAGCAAGCCGCCGCGTCGCGGCCGGGGGAGTACGGGCGGCCGGGGCGGTGGCCGCCGGCGCGGGCTGCCGAAGCCGCGGCACGAGCACACGCTGGCCACCACGCCCGGCTGAGGTCCGGCACGGCTGCCGCTTGACCCTCACGTGACGTCAGGGTCGAGAGTGGTGCTCGAGCAAGGAGGGAGCACCCCGATGAGCGGTTCCACCGGCCTCCGGACGGCCGGCTACTCGGTCGGCGAGGTCGCCCGGGTGGCCAAGGTCACCGTGCGGACCCTGCACCACTACGACCGGATCGGTCTGCTGTGCCCCGGCGGGCGCACCACGGCCGGCTACCGCCGGTACGACGACGCCGATCTGGGCCGGTTGCAGCGGATCCTGTTCTACCGCGAACTCGGGTTCTCCCTGGAAGAGATCGCGGCCATCCTCGACGACCCGGGCACCAGCCCCATCGAGCACCTCAGACGCCAGCGTCGGCTGCTGCGGGAGCGGATCGGTCGCCTGGAGGAGTTGGCCGCGGCCGTCGAACGCGCCATGGAGGCAGAGAAGATGGGCATTCAGCTGACGCCGGAGGAGAAGTTCGAGGTCTTCGGCCCGGACTACCGGGAGAGCTGGGAGAGCGAGGCCGAGCAGCGCTGGGGCGAGACCGCGGCCTGGCAGGAGTCGCAGCGCCGCACCGGCCGCTACACCAAGGAGGACTGGCAGCGGATCCAGACCGAGACGGACGCCCTCACCGGGCGGATGGCCGCCGCCATCGCCGCCGGCGTGGCACCCGACAGCGGTCCGGCGATGGACCTCGCCGAGGCCCACCGGCTGCAGATCAGCGAGTACTACTACGACTGCGGCCACTCGATGCACCGCTGCATGGCGGGGATGTACGTGGGCGACCCGCGGTTCACCGCGAACCTCGAGAAGAGCGCGCCCGGCCTGGCCCGCTGGCTGCACGACGCCATCGTCGCCAACGCCGACCGGGCCGAGGCCGCCGGCTCGGCGCGGTAGCTTCGGGCCGGCCGGGTCCTCAGGCCACCCCGCGGCCGAAGGTGCGCCGGTAGGCCGTGGGTGAGGTGCGCATGGTGCGGCCGAAGTGGTGTCGGAAGGTGGCGGCGCTCTCGAAGCCGACCGCGGCGGCGATCTCCTCGACCGTGCCGTCCAACGACTCCAACAGCGGGAGGCTGGCCGCGATGCGCTGGGTGACGACCCAGCGCATCGGGCTGGTCCCGTTCCGGGCGGTGAAGTGCCGCAGGTAGGAGCGGTCGGACATGCGCGCGGCACGGGCCAGCAGCGAGATGGTCAGCGGTGAGGAGAGGTGGTCCAGCGCCCACTGCATGCTGCGGGCGATCCCGTCGTCCTCCTCGACCGGCTTGACCGCGGCCTCGATGAACTGGGCCTGCCCGCCGTCCCGGTGCGGCGGCACGACGAACCGGCGGGCCACCGTGTTGGCGACCCGGGCGCCGTGGTCGCGCCGGATCAGGTGCAGGCAGAGGTCGATGCCGGCCGCGCTGCCCGCACTGGTCAGCAGGTCGCCGCCGTCCACGTACAGCACGTCCGGGTTGACCCGGACCAGCGGGTGTCGCTGCTGGAGGAGTTGTGCGTAACGCCAGTGCGTGGTGGCCTCCCGGCCGTCCAACAGGCCGGCGGCGGCCAGCGCGAAGGCGCCGGAGCAGATCGAGACGATCCGGGCGCCGCGCTCGTGCGCCGTGCGGAGCGCCGCGACCAGGCCGGGGGAGACCTCGCCGCCGAACGGGTTCGGCACCCCGGCCACGATCACCGTGTCGGCGGCGGCGAGTTCGTCCAGACCGTGCTGGGCGACCAGCGAAAGGCCACCCAGGGCGGCCAGCTGGGCACCGGGTCGGTCGGCGCAGACCTTGAGGCCGTACCAGGGGGTGGCCAACAGCCCGGCGAGTTCGGGCCGGGCCAGCGCGAACACCTCGACCACCACGCCGAGTTCGAACGGCGCCATGCCGTCGAAGGCGTACACCGCGACGGTGTGCACCGGCTCGGGGCGGCGTCCGATCGTCACCGGGACGGGCTGTGGGCTGCGCGGTTCGGCCATCGGTCCCCCTGAGGCGCTTGGCGGGATGTTGGCGAGTGTAGTCGTTCCCGCCACTGTCCCGGCCGGGCGGCCGGGCCCGATGATCAGGGCATGGCCGGAGCGTGCCGGCAACCGCCCCCCAGGAGAACGAAGATGACCACCGCCAGCGCCAACTCGCCCGTCACCGCGATCCCTTCACCCGCCCCCGAGCGCGCCTTCGCCTTCTTCGCCGAGCGGCTCGGCTGCCAGGCCGACCCGGCCGACGTCTGGTACGCGCTGCGCGACGGACGGCGGGACTTCACGCTGCTCGACGTCCGCGCGGAGGGCGCCCACCGCCGCACCCACCTGCCGGGCGCGCTCAGCCTGCCGCTCGCCGGGCTCACCGCGGCGAAGGTGGCCGAACTCCCGCCCGGCCTGCTGGTGGTGTACTGCTGGGGCCCGGCCTGCAACGGCTCGACCAAGGCCGCGATGCGGCTCGCCGCGCTCGGCCGGGAGGTCAAGGAGATGATCGGCGGCCTGGAGTACTGGATCCGCGAGGGCTGGCCGACCGAGGGCCGCCGCCCGGTCGACCCGAAGACCGCCACCCCGGCCGACCTCGGCCTGGTCTGCTGAAGCCCGCTCCGCTGGGGCCCGGTGCGTTGCGGATTGGCCTGGAGTCGTCAACCGCGCTGCCGTCCACGGGAGTTCACCCGTGGACGGCAGCGGTCGCGAACTCAGGCGGTCAGGCCGGCCATCCAGGCCTCGACCTCCTCGGCGCGGCGCGGCAGCGCGGCCGAGAGGTTCTCGTTGCCGTCGGCGGTGACCAGGATGTCGTCCTCGATCCGCACCCCGATGCCGCGGTACTCCTCGGGCACCGTGAGGTCGTCCTGCTGGAAGTACAGCCCGGGCTCGACGGTGAGGCACATGCCGGGCTCCAGCAGCGCGTCCACGTAGTCCTCGCGGCGGGCCTGCGCGCAGTCGTGCACGTCGAGGCCGAGCATGTGACCGGTGCCGTGCAGGGTCCAGCGGCGCTGCAGACCGAGCTCCAGCACCTTCTCCACGTCGTACACCGCCGGGTCCAACAGGCCCCAGGCCAGCAGGTGTTCGGCCAGCACGCGCTGCGCGGCGTCGTGGAAGTCGCGGAACCGCGCACCCGGCTTGACCGCCGCGATGCCCGCCTCCTGCGCCTCGTACACCGCGTCGTAGATCCTGCGCTGCAACGGGCTGAAGCTGCCGTTGATCGGCAGCGTGCGGGTGACGTCCGCGGTGTAGAGCGTGTGCGTCTCCACCCCGGCGTCCAGCAGCAGGAGTTCGCCCGGACGGACGTCGCCGTCGTTGCGCACCCAGTGCAGCGTGGTGGCGTGCGGGCCGGCGGCGCAGATCGAGCCGTAGCCGATGTCGTTGCCCTCGACCCGGGCGCGGCGCCAGAAGGTGCCCTCGATCCAGCGCTCCGAGGTGGCCACGGCCTGGCCCAGCTCGCGCACCACGTCGGTGAACCCGTTCACCGTGGAGGAGCAGGCGGCGCGCAGCTGGCCGATCTCCCAGTCGTCCTTGACCAGCCGCAGGCCGCTCAGGAAGGTCTTCAGCTGCTCGTCCCGCTCGGCGCTGGTGAACGCCTCGACGGCGGCCTCCAGGCCGGCGTCGTAACCGCGCACGATCCGGGTCGGCACCGCCGGGTCGGCGGCGGCCAGCTCCTCGGCGGCCTTGCGGACGTCCCGGGCCGGCAGCCCGAGCAGCTGCTCGGCCTCGGCCAGGCTGTTGCGCCGGCCGACCCACAGCTCGCCGTGGCCGTCCAGCCAGAACTCGCCGTTCTCCCGGTTGGAGCGCGGCAGCAGGTAGATCGTCTCGGTGTGGCCGCCGTCACGCGGCTCCAGCACCAGCACGGCGTCCTCGCTCTGGTCGCCGGTGAGGTGCACGTACTCGCTGGCCGCGCGGAAGGAGTACTCGGTGTCGTTGGAGCGGGTGCGCAGGTTGCCCGCCGGCACGACGATCCGCTCGCCGGGGAACGCGGCGCTCAGCGCGGCCCGCCGCCGGGCGGCGTACGGGGCCTGCTCGACGGGCCGCAGGTCGCGCAGCTCGGTGTCGGCCCAGCCGGACTTCATCGAAGCGGCGAGCTCGTCGGACACCTCGGAGTAGAGCCCGTTCTTGCGGCCCTTGATGGGCTGCTCCTCCTGGCCCTCCTCGATGCCGGCCCCCTCGGGGTTGTCGGCCGCTGCCGGGGTACGGTCCTCGGTCACGTACGTCGCCTCCTTGCGAGTCTCGCCGCCCCGGACGCATCGGATCGCGACGCGGTTGGGCGGCCGTCGGTCCCATGGTACGGGCGCCCGATCAACCGTTCGGAGACCGCCGAAACCCGCCGCCCGCTACTCGAAGCGGACGGCGAGCAGGACCAGGTCGTCGGTCGCGTGGCCGGCCGGCCCGTCGCCGGCGTCCAGGCAGCTGGTCAGCAGGTGGGCGCAGAGCCGGTCGGGGTCGCCGCGCAGCTCGCGCGGGGCGTCCGCGGCGGTCTTGCGCAGTCGGGCCTGTCCGGCGCGCAGGGTCGGGCCGCAGCGTCTGGCCAGGCCCTCGGTGTAGAGCAGCAGCAGGTCGCCGCGGTCGGCGGTCAGCTCGACGCCCGGCGCCTCCCAGCAGCTCAGCATGCCGAGCGGCGCGGAGAGCGAGGTCTCCACGAAGCCGGCGCCGTAGCGGGTGACCAGCACCGGCGGGCAGTGCCCGGCCCCGGCGAGGGTGACCCGCCGCTCGGTGGGCTCCACCCAGGCGTAGACCGCGGTCGCGGTGCGGGCCGGCTCGGTGGTCTTCAGCAGCAGCTCCAGGTCACCGAGTACCGAGACCGGGTCCTCGCCCTCCAGCACCGCGTAGGCCCGCAGCGCCGCCCGGACCCGGCCCATCGCGGTGGCCGCGCCCGGGGCCGAGCCGGGACCGGCGCCCGGGCCGTCCCCGGAGACGCTGCCGACGGTCAGCCCGATCGTGCCGTCCGGCAGCGCGATCGCGTCGTACCAGTCGCTGCCGGCCGAGAGGTCGAGACCGGCGGGCACCCAGCGGGCGGCCAGCCGCACCCCGGCGACCTCGGGCAGCCGGTCCGGCAGCAGGCCGCGGCGCAGCGCGTCGCTGGCCCGCCGGCGGCGCTCCGCGAGCAGCCGGCCGGCCAGCAGCGGGGCGGCGAACGAGCAGTACCGGCGGGCGAGTTCCTGCTGCTCGGCGGTGGGCTCGGCGGGGCCGTCGAAGAACCAGACGGCGGCGCCGAGCGGGCCGTCCTCGGCGGTCGCCAGTGGCAGCGCGTAGCAGGCACCGAGACCGAGGGCGGCCGCCACCTCGCGGAACCGCGGACCGAGGGCCGGCTCGGCGGCCAGGTCCGGGTGGAGCAGCTGGCGCGGGCGGCCGAACGGGCGCAGCAGTCCGGCGAACGGCCCGTCCTCCATCGGCACGGTCTCCAGCGTGCCGAGCGCCGCCTGGTCCAGGCCCAGCCCGACCATCGGCCCGTAGCCGGCCCGGTCCGGCCCGTCGAGGTCGTCGGAGCCGTCCGGGCCGCCGTACGGGCCGCGGCCCGCGCCACCCGCGCCGCCGTCGGTGCGCTCCCGGGCGACCGGCACCAGCAGCGCCCGCCGGGCGCCCAGCAGGTCGGCGCCGGACTCCAGCAGCGCGGTCAGCGTGCCGGCCAGGTCGCGGGCCTGGGCGAGTCGCTCGGTGTGCCGGCACAGCCAGTCGAGCGCGGCCAGCCGGTCCGCGGGCCGGTAGGCGGTGGCGGGCTGCGGCGGCTCCAGCAGGGTGGCCAGCCCGCCCGGCCCGGCTGGCGCGGGCTCGGCGCCGCCCTCGGCCTCGGCGGGGTCGCCCGGCCCGGGGCCAGTGCTGCGGTCGGCGGCGGACGGAAGGTTGTCACTCATGCCGCAACTCCCAGCACTGGTACGTGTCGCCCGGCACCCGGGACCCGGGTGCGGGGTCCTGCCAAACCGCTCATAGTGCCCCACTTCTACACAGGACGGTCGGGACATGTCCAGGATCGGCCCCCTGCCGGATGGCTGGTTCTGCGTCGGCCCGGTGCGGCCCGTCCGGGAGTGGAGCACCCGGCCAGCGGGCACAAGCCAACCAGAGCAGAAGCCAACGGAGCGGTGCCGGCAACAGAGCGGCGCCGGCCAACGGAGCAGCGCCGATCAGGCCGCCGGACCCTGCCCGGATCGTAGGGGTCCCCCCGCCGGCGACCTCGCTGACCAGAAGTCACTCACTCGTACGGTGGAACCGGTGGACGCCGGAGCGCGTCCATCCGGTCGCATGAGGGATTCTCGTTCCACGGTCGTGCCCAAGGCCTGCCCGGTGCGCGGCCGACGTGGTACCGGGCCCGGTCGGCGCCCGAGCGGTCGCTCTGAGCAGGCCTGCGGCTCCCCGGCCGTGTCAGGTCAGGTCTCGATGGTCTCGATGGTCTTGATCCACCCGGTCGCGGAGAGGAACGATCGTGATGCGTGAGAAGCCCGGAAAGCACCGCAGGACCCGGCAGGCGCTGCTGCGGGCGGCGCTGACCTGTGCCGAGCGGTGGCGCTGGCCGGTGGTGCCGGGAGCGGTGGTGGTGGAGCGGGCGGCGGCCGGCGCGCCGCCGGAGGTCTCCTGCTCCTGCGGCAACCCGCTGTGCGCCGTGCCCGGCGCGCACCCGGCCGACCAGCCGTTGCTGGCGGCCACCACCGAGGCGCGGATGGTGCGCTGGTGGTGGGAGCAGCACAGCCCGCAGGCGCCGGTGCTGGTGCCGACCGGGCGGGTGGTGTCGGCGGTGAGCCTGCCGGCCGCTGCCGGGGCGCGGCTGCTCGCGTACTTCGACGCGCTGCGGGTGCCGACCGGCCCGGTGCTGGCCACCCCGACCCGGTACGCGCTGCTGGTGGCACCGTTCTCCTACCCCGAGCTGGCCGAGCTGCTGGCGGCCCAGGAGCCCACGCTGCGGCCGGGCGGTGGGCCGGGCGAGGTGCCGACCTCGGTGCGCTACCACGGGCCGGACGGCTATCTGGTGCTGCCGCCCTCGCGGACCGGGACGGGTGGCGCGGCGGCGGTGCGCTGGGTGCGGCGGCCGGTGGCGCGGCCGGAGGGGGGCGTTCGGCTGCCGCGGGTGGCGAGCCTGCTGGAGGCGCTGGTGGCGGCCGGAACGGCGGCGCCGGACGACAGCCGGCTGACCTACTGAGGGGGTGTCCGGCGGCCTTGTCGGGCGCCCCGACGGGCGGTCCGGCCCCGGAAATGGAAGATCCGGCCGCTGGCGACGGGGGATGCACCAGCGACCGGACTGTTTAGACAGTAACAAGGATTGGCGCTGTAGCCAATTTCCCTGCACGGCCCGACGCCCCGGAACCCGGGTTATCGGGCCGGAATGTGATCGGAGTCATACTGCGGGCGGTCAAACGATCTTGCCAGCCCAGCACCGTTCAGTTCAGGGTGACCTGACGGTTCACCAGATTCGCCCGGGCCCGCCGCTCGTCGCCGGAGAGCTCCGTGCGCACCGTCAGGGCGCCGGCCAGCCGCTCGGCGAAGGCCGCCGCGGGCTTCTCGCAGTCGGCGGCCGACATCTGCGTCGGCAGGTCCCAGACCGGCACGGTCAGCCCGTGCGCGCGGAACGAGCCGACCAGCTTGGTGCCCTCGCCGAGCGAGGCCTCGCCGGCCGCCGAGAGCCGGGCCAGCGCGTCCAGCAGCTGCTCCTCCGGCACGGTCATCACCCAGCGCAGGTGGTTCTTGTCCGGGGTGCCGCACCAGTAGGCCGAGTCCACGCCGGTCAGCTTCTCGGTGGGGATCGCCGAGGCGTTGGCGCGCTCCAGCGAGGCGGCCACCTCGCCGGTGGCGGACTCCGCGTCCTCCAGCCAGAACTCGAAGCCGGTGTGCACGACGGGCGTGAACTCAGCCTTCGGGTCGAGAAGTTCCTGCAGTCGACGGCCGGGCGCGGCCCGCCGGGTCGGCACCGGGCTGCCCGGCTCGGTGACCAGCGCCTGCTCCAGGGCGTCCGCCAGGTCGCGGCTCAGGTCGCCGGAGGAGGACTGGGTCTGCAGGCCGAGCAGGATCGAGCCGTCCGGGCGGCGCAGCGCCGGCCAGGCGAGCGGCAGCACGGTCGCCAGCGTCACCGACGGCACCTCGCCCTCGGTGCTCTCCAGCACGCCGGCGGCCAGGGTCAGCTCGACCGTGGCCGCCGGCACCAGCTCACGCAGCGCCACCCAGTCGGCCTCGCCCGGCAGTCCCTCGAACGGACGGTGCACCAGCTCCTGGACGGCGTGCGCCGCCTCCCGTCCGTGGCAGGCCTTGTAGCGGCGGCCGGAGCCGCAGGGGCAGGCCTCGCGGGCCCCGACCACCGGGACGCTGCCGGCGGACGCGCCGGGACGGCTGGGCTGGGACGACTTCTTGGCGGCCTTCTTGGCCATGGTGCGGCTCTCCCGGGAACGGTGGTGTCTTTTGTCTCCCGGGCAGCCTACTGAGGTTTCCCCCGCCCGCCGTGCCCTCGAGGACTCCCCGCGGCCCCCCGTGTTCCGCCACGGTCCGTCAGGCCGACCGGGCGTGCTCGGTGTACGCGGACAGCGCGGCCCAGACCGTCACCTCGCCCGGCGCGTCCCGCACCCCCCAGTCGGTGGCCAGCCGACCGACGATGCTCAGCCCCCGGCCGCCCTTCGCGGTGAGCGAGGGCCGGGCCGGCTGCGGCCGGGTGGCCGCGCCGCCGTCGGTGACCTCCAGGGTCAGCAGCCCGTCCGGGTGCACCTGCCAGCGCACCAGGACCCCGCCCTGGTCCTCCGGCACGCCGGGGGCGCGGTGGGCCGAGTGGACGCCCCGGGCGTCCGCTGCCCGCCGTGCCGCACGCCGTGCCGCACGCCGGACCGCGTGCCGGGCCCCGACCGGCGCGCCGACCAGCAGCGCGTCCAGTTCGGCCGCCTCCGCCGCGGCCTCCGCCGCGGCCTGCGCCCCGGCGTCCGGCTCGTTCGGTTCGGATTCCGCGGAGTTCCGCAAATCATCCGACCGCTCCAGGAATTCCTCCCCAACCCCCCCGTCGAGATCCAGCAACGGAGCAAGTGGCCGCGCATAGCGGCAGGAATTGCTGAGCAGTTCGGAAAGGATCAGAACCGCGTCATCGATGACGGTGTCGGGCACCTCCCGGTCGCCCAGATCCCGCCTCAGGCGGCGCCGTGCGGCCCCGACACTGGCCGGACCGTGCGGCACCGCCATGGTCGATGAAGTCGGCACTTCGCGCGCCACCATCAACGCCACCCCCGGACCTCCTTCAGCGTTTGCCGAGGGATGGATGCCCCGGGGGAATGGGCCGGAAACAGACGGCTCCGATCGTGGCCGGTCAATTGTCGAGTTACCTCGAGGGCGGCCACACGCTGTGCGCAAATGGTGATTAACTGATTACGCTGCGTCGACCAGGGGAGCGGGATTGCGCACGCCGGGGCCGCCGTGCCACCCCCGCCCGCGCCCCGCGTACGCCAATTCGCGGCACGGGAGCCCTGCCGGAGCGGCTCGGTGGCGGGCTCCGCCGAACGACTCAGCGGCCGAGCTCGGCCAGCACCTCGCGTGGCCGGTTGGTGATGATCGCCTCCACCCCGAGGTCCAGGCAGAGCTCGACGTCCTTCGGCTCGTCCACCGTCCACACGTGCACCCGGTGGCCGGCCGCTCGCAGCCGGGGCACCAGGTCGGGCTGCCGGCGGACCAGCTCGATGCCCGGTCCGGCGATCGCGGCGCCCGCCGGCAGGCCCGCGCCGGGCCACAGCCGCAGCGGCAGGGTGTGCTCGAAGAGGAAGACCCGCGGGTAGTCGGGGGCGGCCGCCCTGACCCGGCCCAGCGCGGCCGCCGAGAAGCTCATGATCCGGGCGTGCGGGCGCTCGTCGTCGCTCGGCGTGGCCGCGATCCCGTACCGGTCCAGGGCGCGCAGCAGCTTGGCCTCGACCCGGCCGGCGAAGCGCACCGGGTGCTTGGTCTCGATCGCCAGATCCACCCGGCGCCCGCAGTCGGCGACCAGCTCCAGCAGGCTCTCCAGGCGCAGCAGCGGCTGCCGGGCCGGGCCGCCCGCGGCGTCCGCCTTCCACGAGCCGAAGTCGTACGCGGACAGCTGGGCCAGGGTCTGCCCGGAGACCGTGCCGCGGCCGTTCGAGACCCGGGTGACGGTCCGGTCGTGGACGCAGACCAGGTGGCCGTCGGCGGTCACCCGGACGTCGCACTCGACCGCGTCCGCGCCCTCCGTCAGGGCCCGCTGGTACGCCGCCAGGGTGTGCTCGGGCAGGGCGGCGGAGGAACCCCGGTGGGCCACCACCTGGACCGCCGAGGGGGTGCGGGAGGGGTAGGTGCGGGAGAGGTCGGGAGTTGTCACGGCCCCAACACTAGGACGTCCGGGTGGCTCGAATGCAACGGCCGTGCGAACCACGGGTGCCGCCGGGCCCTACCGCGCGGCCGGGCGGACCAGCAGGTTGAGCACCCAGGTGGCCAGGCCGGCGACCAGGAAGGAGAAGAGCGAGGCCGAGGACCACTGCTGTGGGGTGAAGTGGGTCAGCGACTGGAGGTCCGTCCAGATCCCGGTCCACCAGCCGGCGATCGCGGTGGGCGCCAGGAACTGGTAGACCGCGAAGCCGAGCGCCCACGGCAGCAGCATCAGCGGCCGGGCCGGGGAGTCCTGCGAGAGGTCCCAGCCGCGCCGGCCGTGGCCCAGGAAGAAGTCCACCGCCAGCACCGCGAGCAGCGGCACGAAGACCGAGCCGATCAGGCCGAGGAAGTTGTAGTACGAGTCGGTGAACTGCTTGATCTGCAGCGCCAGCACGGTCACCAGCACGCCGATCCCGCCGGTCAGCAGCCGCCGGTCCACCCGGGGGAAGAGGTTGTGCACCGACATCGCGGTCGAGTAGACGTTCGCGAAGGACTGGTCCGCCTCGCGCAGCACCAGCACCAGCAGGAACGCCCAGCCGGCCGCCACCCCGGTGAAGGAGTCCAGCAGGTTGTCGGCGTTGCCGTGCGACTGCAGCAGCGCGATCAGGCCGAGCAGGTAGCACCAGACCTGGGCCACCGTGTAGCCGGAGAAGGTTCCCCAGAACGAGGCGCGCGGGGTGCGCGAGTGCCGAGTGTAGTCGGCGGCCAGCGGCACGAAGGAGACCGAGACGGCGATGATCGCGTCCGTTGCCTTCAGGAAACCGTGCCAGTTTCCCGCGCCCGGATCCGGGAAACCCTGGCGGCCGAGCTGGACGGTGAAGTAGACCATCGCCACGCCGACCGCGATCGCCACGTACTTGCGCAGTGCCGCGATCGAGCCCAGCGGCCAGATCGTCAGCACCGTGGTGAGCACCCCGGCGAGCAGCACGAAGAGCCAGCGCCAGCCCTGGGTGCCGGAGACCGTCTGGGCGCCCCAGGCGATCACGGTCAGCTCGTACACGCCCCAGCCGACGCACTGCAGGACGTTCAGCACGGTCGGCAGGTACGACAGCCGGGTGCCGAACAGCCCGCGCAGCACGGCCATCGCGGGCGCCCCGGTCCGGGCGCCGATGAGCGCGGCGACCGCGAGCATCGCGGTGCCGATCACCGTGCCGGCCACGATCGCGGTGGTCGCGGCGGCGAACGACAGCTCGCTGCCCGGCTGGCCGAGCACGGTCGCGGCGCTGGTGAAGCCGATCAGGCTGATGCCCAGGTTCGCCCAGAGCGCGAACTGGTCGCGGAAGCCCAGGGTGCGCGGCGGCGCGGTGTCCAGCACCAGCGGGGCCTCGGCACGGGCCGGCCCGTCGCCGTCGGGGCGATCCAGGGTCGCCGTGCCCGAGGACGGGGGTGGCGTCGAGGACGGGGAAGGCGTCGCAGCCGTCATGGCAGACTCCCTACGCCGGCATTACCCGGACAGGTTCCGGCGGTCAGCGCTCCCTCGCCCGCACCGGCTCACTCGCCATGGCGTACGGTCGACCAGCGCACTCTCAGCCTGGTGGGTCCAAGCTCCCGCGTGTCAGATGTGGCAGTCAGGGTAGCCCGGCGTGCGGATTACGCCAAAGCGGGGAGGCGCGCCGTCCCGGATCGCGGAACTTCTGTCGGGGGAGCCCGGCCGGGCGCTGGTGCTGTCGGGTTGACCTAAGGATTCTTAACAGTTCTTCAGGTAGCTCCTTACGGCAACCAGATCGGGCATAGGAAAAACTATGGGCCAAGGTCCTGTCAGCTATGGAGGTCGTCCGTGAGCACCGAGCACGAGAGTGGCTCCACCGGGCCGCAGGGGGAGCAGCTCTCCAGCGGTACCGGTGAGCCGGGGGGCACGCCGTCGGTGGGTGAGTCGCAGCCGACCCTCGCGTTCGCCAAGCTGAGCGGCGAGGAGCCCACACCGGCGCCCGCCGCGCCCGCCGCCCCTGTTGCCCCCGCTCCTGCCACCCCCGCCGACGCCGAGCCGACCACGGAGCTGCCGGCCGCCGCGCCCGCCCCGGCTCCCGCTCCGAAGTACCTGGACGCGCCGCCCCCGGTGCTGCCCGCCCCGCCGGCCGCCCCGCCGGCTCCCGCCCTGGCCGAACCGCCGGCCAACCCGTACGCCGCGCCGACGCCGCCGGTCACCCCCGGCCCGCCGGCCGGTGCCGCCGCGCACGCCGAGCACCACCCGTTCGGCGCCGGCCACCCGGTCGGCGGCTGGGGCGCCGGCCCGGGCGAGCCCGGCGCGCCGGGTGGCCCCGGCTACCCCGGTGGCTACCCGGGCGACTACGGCACCCCCGGCCAGCCGCCGAAGAAGCGCGGCGGGCTGATCGCCCTGGTCGCCGCCGTCGCGCTGGTCGCGGGCGTGCTGGGCGGCGTGGTCGGCGCCGCGGTCAACGGCGACTCGTCCGGCCCGTTCAGCTCCGGCAGCAGCCACAGCAGCACCACGACCACCGTCAGTGACAACACCAAGGCGCTCAACCGGGCCCCCGACTCGATCGCCGGGATCGCCGCCAAGGCGCTGCCCAGCACCGTCACCATCAAGGCCGACGGCAGCCAGGAGTCCGGCACCGGCACCGGGTTCGTCTTCGACACCCAGGGCCACATCATCACCAACAACCACGTGGTGGCCCCGGCCCAGGGCGGCGGCAAGCTGACCGTCAAGTTCTCCGACGGCTCCGAGTACTCCGCCTCGGTGGTCGGCCAGGCCAAGGGCTACGACATCGCGGTGATCAAGCTGGACAACCCGCCGGCCGGCAAGCTCGTCCCGCTCCCGCTGGGCGACTCCGACCAGGTCGCGGTCGGCGACGCCGCGATCGCCATCGGCGCGCCGTACGACCTGGAGTCCACCGTCACCTCCGGCATCATCAGCGCCAAGAACCGCCCGGTCGCCTCCGGCGACGAGAGCGGCGTGCAGACCTCGTACATGAACGCGCTGCAGACCGACGCCTCGATCAACCCGGGCAACTCCGGCGGCCCGCTGCTCAACGCGAGCGGCCAGGTGATCGGCATCAACTCGGCGATCCAGTCGAACTCCAACGGCTCCGGCCAGGCCGGCAGCATCGGCCTGGGCTTCGCGATCCCGATCAACCAGGCCAAGCGGGTGGCCCAGATGCTGATCCAGACCGGCACCCCCGTCTACCCCGTCCTCGGCGTGCTGCGCAACGACCAGTACAACGGCGACGGCGCCCAGATCTCGCCCACCGCCATCCAGGGCACCCCGGCGGTCACCCCCGGCGGCCCGGCCGACAAGGCCGGCCTCAAGCCCGGCGACGTGATCACCAAGCTCGGCGGCGTGCTGATCGACAACGGCCCGGCCCTGGTCAGCGAGATCTGGACGCACGCCCCGGGCGACCAGGTCCCGGTCCAGTACACCCGCAACGGCCAGACCATGACCACCACGGTCACCCTCGGTAGCCGCACCGGAGACCAGAACTGACCCCACCCCCCAAACTGGTGCCCCGCACCCCCTCCGACCCGTTAGGCTGACCTCCGCCTGGAGAGCTGCCCGAGCGGCCTAAGGGAACAGTCTTGAAAACTGTCGTGCGGTGACCCCGTACCGTGGGTTCGAATCCCACGCTCTCCGCTGGTGGGGAAAGCCCAGATCAGGGCGGGTATCGGCCAAGTGCCGATACCCGCCCTTTTCGATTCCTGTGCCAGGGTGTCCCACCTGTGTGTCGGTCGTGGCCAGCTCGCGTGGAACACCTGTGGAACGGCCTGGCCCGGAGCCAGGGTGTGCCCGGCGTGCATCTGCTGGCCATGGCGCCCGTCGTTCCCCTGCATGTACACCGGGCGGAGTATCGTTTCGACGTCCGGCAGGGTGACGGCCCGATGGGAGAGGTCGGGCGCGTGCGGGTGCCCGAGCGTGGATGGAAGTAGAGGGTGGGTGACACGTGGGGACGTCTGGCTATCGGCTGAATCGACGACGCACACGGGCTGCATCGACTGGCCAGAGCAGCTGTCGGCGCGGTCGATGACGCCGCTTTTCAGTAACTCAACGTCAGCCTTCAATACCCCAGCATGGGCAGGGCAACTCCCCAAGTTGTATGTCTATGTGGACGAGACCGGTGACCGCGGGTTCAGCAAGGGGTCCTCACCGTTCTTCGCTATGACCGCCCTGCTGGTTCCTCAAGAGATGGACTGGCATGTCCAGTACACCGCTGGCGGACTTCGAGCACTGATCAACACCTCAAGGCCCTTGCACTGGGTCGAACACTTCAAAGCTAAGCACCCGGAGCGCCGCCGCCGGGCGGCTCACGTGCTCGCGCAGATTCCTGCGGTGAAGACCATCCATGTGATCGCCGATAAGGCCACCATGTCACCAGGTAGCCACCTTCGGCAGAACTCAGATGCTTTTTACAACTTCACATCCAAGTACCTGCTGGAGCGGATAGCCAAGGCCGCTAAGTTCTGGGATGGCGGACCCCGTTTGGCGATCACTCAGCTGGGGGCTGTCAAAGGTATGGACCACGGGGAAACCAGGCGTTACCTCGACTACATCCGCGCTGCTGGCCGGTCCTATGACGCACCCTGGGACCACATCTCCTGGCCGCCGAAGTGGTATGACACCCATCAGCACGATGGCATCCAGCTTGCCGATATTTACGCTGGCATGCTCAATATCGCCCTCAGTGGCATTCCCGGAGACCGGGACTGCGCGCAGTACTTGCGTCAGTGTCGACACCAGGTTCACCGCAGCTCAGGTGGGACGATCCTTGGTTACGGGATGAAGATGATTGGGTCGCCTGGCTTCCTGTCGAGTAGGGCATGGTGGGGAGACCTCCACCAGCCCTTGGCATGACGAAACCCTCTGGAGGGTCCTGGGCGCCACTGCCACCTCTTGCGGGTGGAGGATCCAGTTGCCTGGTTCCGACGATCCCAGCAACCCACCAAAGGGTTCCGTACAGCCATCCAACGGCATAAGGAAGATCCAGTCAACCGAGCCAGGTGATCGATGCCAAGCCGTGTCCTTGTGGGGATCTGCCTTCGATTCGAAGGAAGCATGCGGTGCGACCCTGCTACTGGCTGCAAGGTCGCACCTCGCTCCTTCAAGCGTTTCTACAAGAGGGGTACGACACGCGGACTAGTCGACTCGAAGGGATGACTGGCTCCGCTGAGTGCAGCAACGTCTAGCTGGGCAGGTCCTGCCCGTCCAGGAACCGCTCGATCAGCGTATTCGCGCGCTCTTGACGCCCATTGATGATCTTTGCGTAGAACCGGAGCAGGACGGCGACGCTGTGTCCGGCTCGTCGGGCTACCTCGGTCTGATCGACACCCGCGGCCAGCCAGCCGGACACGGCGGTGTGCCTGCACGAGTACGGCACGCTGGCGAGTGCGGTGGTCGCCTCTTCGGGTGCCAGTGCGAGCTTGCGGGCCTCTTTCCAGACGGCTGCGGTCTCCTTGGTCAGCAGCCGTCCGCCCTCGGCAGCACGGAACAGCCTGCCATCGGGTGCGGTCCCGAACTCATCGACGTGTTCGCGCAACAGCTGGACCAGCACCGGAGGGATCGGAACCTCCCTGGTGGCCTTCCGCGCTCGGCGCTTCAAACTCCGCTCCTCGTGCGACTGCCCGTCGTCGGTCCACCGGGAACCGACCCGGGGGGAGCTGCTGCCGAGCACCAGCTGACCCCACCCGGCTTCAGGCAGGGTGCAGTCAGTGAGGCGGAGATTCGTCCCCTCAGCCGGGCGCGTTGCGGCGTACAGGATGCATCCGTAGAACGCCTTCAGGTGCTGGCCCCGGTCCGAGACCTTCGCGGCGGCTTCCAGCAGTGCCCGGCCCTGTTGCGGGCTCGGCACCCACCGGAAGTCGATTTCGTCGTCAGTCTCCGGTGGCGTCCAGTCGATGAATTGCAGCGGGTTACCGGGCAGGCGGCGGCGCTCCACCGCGTACCGCAGCGCGTTGTTGAATACCATCCGCTTGCGGTTGATGGTGTTCTCAGCCGCGACCTTGCCGTTCAGCAGCCGGGCGATGGCGTCCAGGGCGATGCGGACGGTTTCGGAGTCCTCCAGCCGGCCCAGTTCGATGGATTTCGTGGTGATCCAGGCGAGCGCGGTGGTGATCTCCTCGGGCGGTTCCGGCTGGTGCTCCGAGAAGTTGAACGCCCAGCAGGAGAGTGCACGGCGGAGTACCCGCCGATCCGGCTGCCCCCGGCGATCGGTCACCAGCACCTCGGTGATCGTGGCGAGTGCATCGGCACGTGTGGCGCGGTTCTTCGCCGATGACCTCGGCCACTTTGCCTCGGCGTACTGCTTGGCGTGGGCGAACCACGTCACCTGGTTGAGCTTCCGCAGCTCGGAAGCGGGCAAGCCGGTGTCCACGTCGAACGGCTCGCCTTTGCGCTGAGCTGTCATCAGCTCGGACCGCCGGCCGTCGGCGAGCGCGTTCGTGGCGAACGTCTTGGAATGCGGCTTCTGGCCTACTCGCCAGCGGAGCTGATGGGGCTTCCGCCCGCGGCCAAGGTCGCGCAGGGCGTAGATCTGGACTTCGAAGGTGAGCAATCTGGCTCCAGAAATGGAGGGAGCCCCGGTGTTGGCCGGGGCTCCGAGAGGGGATGTGGCGAGGTCAGGCGACGGGGTCCAGCTCCTGCGCGGCCCACCAGTCGTCGAGGGCACTCCGGCGGATCCGGATCTGGTTGTTGGGGAGCTTCATGATCTTCGGTCCCTTGCCCCGGGCGACCATGCGGTAGAAGGCAGAGCGGGACATGTCGATCTCTTCGAGGACGGCGCCAAGCTTGAGCTTCGGGTCCTGCGTGGGCATCGTGCTTGCTCCTCCCGGGTCAGCAGGTGGGGTGTTTGCGGGCGCCGACGGCGGCGAGGACGGCGTTCATGGGGGTGTGGCAGACCGTGCAGAGGGGGTGCGGGCCAGAGATTGGCTGCAAAACAGCGTCCGCAGCGTCCGCAGCGTCCGCATGGGGGTTGCGGTGCTGGTCAGGGGTGGTGTGGGGTGCGGACGCTGTGGCGGGCTCAGCGTCCGCATCAGCGTCCGCAGCGTCCGCAATCGGTGGTTGCGGACGCTGTGGGGGGTCGTTGCGGACGCTGTCGGGTGGGTCAGCGTCCGCAAGAGTGGGCTGGTCAGCGGGGGTTGCGGACGCTGCGGACGCTGCGGACGCTGAAATCCCGCTGTCTCTGATGACGGTGAGGGTGATGAGCTTGGTCCGCTTGCGGTCGGTGGCTCGGCGGGTGTCGTCGTAGCCGATCCCGACCGAGCGCAGGATCGGGGCGATGCGCTTCAGGTGGCCGCTGACCCTGGTTGCGTCCTTGGGCCATTTCGGGTGGAACCCGTCGGGCGGGGGGACGAGTTCGAGCAGCCGCGTGGCGCTGCCGGTCCAGGTCTCCTGTTGCTCGGCGAACGCGGCGACGGCCGAGCCGAACGGGTCTCCGTCCAGGGCGTCCGCGTTCACGTCGGCCGCGCCGGCCGTGTACGAGTGCAGGGTGTTCCATCCCTGGATGGTGTCCACGGCGGCTAGCACGCGGGCGAAGTCCGCCATGCGGGGCATCCGGTCCAGCCGGAGTCCGGGCAGGACCTTCAGGACCTTGGCGAGCAGGTCCAGCAGGGCGCCGATGATCGCCGGGCGGGCCTTGCGGAATGCGGTGTCTAGCTCCTCCTCGCTGCGGCGGTTCTCCTCGTCGATGAGCTGCAGGTCGAGCAGGAGCATGCGTTCGGCGAGGTCTCCTGCGAGTGCTCCGGCGTCGATGGTGGTCATGGCCAGCACCCGGCGGAAGGTGAGCACCACCACGTCGTCGTCGGTGTACAGGGCCCGGTCCACGATGCCGTCGCCGGTCACGGCCTTGCACAGGGTGTCGGAGAGCCAGGGCTGGATGTTGGAGACGTTGTCCAGGCACAGAGCCCAGGAGTTGAACGCCTGGGTGGCCCACGCCTTCACGTCCCGCGGCTGGGAGCGCTTCGTCGCCGGGGAGGGGTCGACCAGGTTGACCACCATCTGTGCGGCGTTGGACTTGCCGGTGCCCTGCTCGCCCTTGAACGTCACGACCGGGTGGGGGATGTGCGGGATCCACGCCGCGACCAGCCAGGCAACGAGCTGGTGGAACGCGTCGTCGTCCATGTTCAGCAGCCCGTGCAGCAGCGACAGGCCATCGTCGCTGCGGACGGGTTCGGGCATGGGGGACATGGCCCCGGAGCGGCGGAACAGCACCGGAGAGCGCGGCTCGACCTGCCAGCCCTCCGGGGTGACGACCACGCACCGGCCATCCGCAGTGCCCAGGTCCAGCACCACGCGCCCCGGACCGCCGGCCACCCGCAGGTGGACCGGCACCGGATCAACGCTGCCAGCCTGGCCTTCCAGCACGGTCATGGCATCCGCCAGCGCAGACTGAGAGGGCACCTGCCCCTCGTTGACATCGGTGAACAGCCGGGCCAGCTGAGAGCGCAACCCGGCCTTACCCCGCAGGGGCAGCACGACCGACGGTCCGCCGATCCGCACGCCGTAGGGGCGCCCGTCCTCGGACATCACCAGGTCGTAGCGGGAGCGAGCGAGAGCAACCAGCTGGGACGCCTGCGAGGGACCCTTGCCCTCGGCGGCGCTCACCGGGCAACCCGCGCGTTGCGGCGGGCGGAAGCGATCGTGGCCAGCGCGCCCCGCTCCGGGTGCCCCTTGGCCACGGCGGCATCCAACAGGACCTGTTCGACCCTGCGGGGGTCGATGCCCGCGGCGAACGCCTTGCACGCGGCCCAGAACAGACGGTCGTTCAACTCCCCTTCCCCGGAGTCCAGAACGACCCCTTCAAGGGCCGTAAGCCGCCCGCTACCGCTTGATCCGGGAACCGGCTGCACTCGGCGCTTCGGCTGGGCCGGAGGGGGCGCCAGCAGCGCCAGCAGGGCGGCCGGGGCGGGGGCGATCCTGGCGGGGTTGGTGCCGAGGGCGAAGGTGTAGCGGCCGGCCGAGCCGAGCGAGCCCGGGCCGACCAGGTAGCCGCCGGTGCCGCGCACGTCGATCCCGGGGCCCAGCTTGCTGGCGGAGTTGCCGATCCGGGCGCCGGCCGGGGCAGTCAGCCACAGGTGGAGCCCGCCGGACGGGGTGGCGACGGTGGCGGTGTCCGGCACGACGAACCCGTGCCGCTCGGCCAGCGCCAGCAGGGCGGCCACGCCGTCCAAGCCGTTCTTACGGTCCAGGTCGATGCCGATCAGGTGGTGCGGCGGCCGGCCGCAGGCGATGCCGTAGCCGGTGGCCCACGGGGCCGCGGCGAACAGGACCCGGACGCGGTCGGGGTCGGTGGTGGCGTCGTGCACACCGTGCCCGATCCGCCCGCACTCGCCAGTGCAACGCACATCGGGCTGGTCGCGGTGCGTCCCGGGGACGGCGGGGAGCTTGATCCGGGAGAGGGGGAAGGTGTTCAGGCCACGGCCGGCGGCGGCCAGCGCGTGGGAGCGGGCGGCCCGCCAGGCGGGCGCGGGCCGGTGGTGTGGGGGCTGTGCGGTGGCGCGGGGAAGGGTCATGCTGGTGTCTCCTGTCTCCGAGGTGTCGGTGCAGGGCAACGGGAGCGGCCGGGATCCGGGCTAGGGAGCCGGCCGCTCCCACACATGTCCGAGGGCTCAGCGCGCTGCGGGCCGGTTGCGGCGCCACCGGCGGGGGCTGGTGGTCAGGTCGGTGGCGGGGGTGTGGAGTTGCCAGCCGGTGAGGCCGCGCTTGGCCGCGTACATCGCCGTGTCCGCTGCGCCGAGTGCGACGCTGACGGTGGGCTCGGGCAGGTCGGCGAGCCGGACCGCGCCGATGGACGCGCCACGCGGGATCCGCTGCCCCTCCCAGGTGAGCGGCTGGTGCAGCGCGCTGGTCAGGGCGTCCAGGCGTTCGGCCAACTGCTCGGGGTGCAGGGTGAGGATGGCGGCGAACTCGTCTCCGCCGATCCGGGCGGCCACTCCGGTGCGGCCGGTCCAGCGTTCGAGGGTGTGTGCGGTGGCGAACAGGACAGCGTCCCCGGCGCGGTGGCCGTGCTGGTCGTTGGCCTGCTTGAAGTGGTCCAGGTCGATGAACACCATCACCGCGTCCGGGTGGTTGGCGATCTGCTCGGCGTGGGTGAGGAAGCCCTCGCGGGTGTGCAGGCCGGTCAGGGGGTCGCGGCGGGCGCGGTCCAGGCGGCGCCGGTACACGGTGGTGTGGGCGGCCCACCCGGCGAGCGGCAGGGCGGCGGCCAGCAGGGTGGTGCGGTGGTGCGCGGGCAGGGTGATGAGGTGCATGCTGGTGGTTCCTCGTCTCGGTCGAAGCGAGCGGGGGAACCGGAGCGGCCAGGGACTTTGACGAGAGCCTGGCCGCTCCGGGCTATGCGCGGTGCTGTTGGGTGGTCAGTTGCCTTGGTAGTGAGCGATGTAGCCGGGGCACTCGCTGTCGGGGCAGTCGCAGCCGCCGCACTCGTTGCAGATGTCTTCGCCGCACTCGGGGCAGTACTCGTGGCCGGTGCAGTACTCGCTGGCGCAGTCGTCGCAGTAGGGCACGGTGGTTCTCCTCGGCTGGTCGCGGGCGGGTTCAGGCGGCGCGGTGGCGGGTGGTCAGGTCGGTAACGGTGGCGAGCCGGATCGGGGTGGGGTCGGCGGCCGGGGCGGGTTCGCGGTCGCCGGGCGGGGTGCCGCCGCCGTCCGTGGTGTGGGTGGTGGCGCGTTCGGCGGCGGAGTCGGCCAGGACCTGGCGGACGGCGGCGGAGTCGGCGCGGCTGCCACGCCAGGTCCAGGCGATGGCTCCGACCAGGACGGTTTCGGGTCCGAACAGGACTGCGGCGGTGATCAGATCGGACGTGGTGCTCACGGGGTGCCTCCGGTGCGGGTGGCGATCGAGAGGGCGTCCAGCAGGTCAGCGCCGAGCAGGCCGAGCCGGTGTTCGATGACCTGCCAGGACTCGGCATCGATGTGCATGAGAGCCGCGAGGGCGGCGGCCGGGTGTCCGTCGGCGGCGGCGGTGAGGGCTTCGCGCAGGTGGACTGCGGCGAGCGGCCGGATCCCGGGCGGCGCGGGCGGGTTGGTCGTCATGGTGTCGGCTCCCTGTCGGGGTCAGTGGCCGAGGGCGTGCACGAGGGAGATCAGGAGCTGGTTGACGGGTCCGGCCAGGCCGGTGCCGGCGGTCTCGAAGCCGCAGAGGAAGACGATCAGGGCGGTTCCGGCGGTGATGCGGTTGAACCAGAGCAGGGCGGCGGTGATCGAGCCGAAGAGCAGGGGCAGGGCGATGGTGACGGGCACGGGACGGGCTCCTTCCTGGGAGCGGAGTTCAGTGGGTGGCGTCGTCGTGCAGGCGCCGGGCGCCGTCGGTGGCGCGGTTGCCGTGGTGGTGGAGGCGTCGGCCGATCCGCAGGCGCAGGCCGGTGCCGTCGCAGCGGCGACAGGTCTTCGGGTGGCGGATCAGGCGGCCGGTGCGGGGCTGGTGGCCGAGGCCGTTGCACCTGCGGCAGCGGGTGAACGGGCTGACCGCACACAGCAGGCCATAACCGAGCGTGACGGCGAGCAGGCAGGCGAAAGCGAGGGCGGAGAGGGTCACGAGGGGGCTCCTGACGCGGTTCCGGGGGCTTTTGCGAGGTCAGGCGCTATCCGCTAGCTACCTGATCAGGTGGGGTGCGGGCCGCTAGCAGGGCCGCTAACGTTAGCGGGGTGTGCCGCTAGCGCTAGCGGCCCCAGGGGTGGGTCAGGCGGGCCGCTTGTCGTCACGCTTGGTGATGGCGTCCTGGAGGTCCTTGCGTTCGAAGCCGCGGCGGTTGACGACCTTGCCGTCCACCCGGCGGCCGACCTGGACCACGCCGACGCCATGCGGCTTGAGTGCGGAGGAGAGCTGTTCGGCCTCCCACCCGCCGTACCGCTCCTCGTTGAGCGCGGCGAGGGCTGCGACCAGCGTTTCGGACCACACCTTGGCCTCAGCCACGGGCCAGATGCTGATCAGGTCGTCCAGGATGCTGCTGGTGCTGTTCTCCCGCTCCGGGGCCTGGCCTGCAGCCGTGCCGGTGAGGGTGCCGGCGGCGATGCGGGCAGCGCGGGCCCGGTCGCAGATCCGGTCGGCGGCCGGGTTGTCGAGGAGGTAGGTGCGGACGACCTGCGGTTCGTCGCCCGCGCCGACCAGGTAGCCGATGCCCTTGTCGGGCTTGGTGAACGTGGTCGCGCGCAGGCCGTTCTTGTAGGCGCTGGTGCCAAGGATCATGTCGTTCTCGGTCTGGCCCATGACGCGCAGGCAGAACCGGGTGCCGACGTTGGCACTGATCGCGGTGGGCAGGGACTCGCGGTCCGGGCGCTGGGTGGCCAGCAGCAGGATCACCCCAAGCGCGCGGCCACGCTTGATGATGGCCGTGCACAGCTCCCCGGCTTCCCTGCCGTACTCGGCGTGGGAGAACAGTTCCTGGCACTCGTCGATGCCCATCACGAGCGGGTGCAGCCCCAGTTCACGGCGCGCGGCGAGGGCGGCGGTGACCTTGTTCTCGGGGCACTCGTGCTTGGGCAGGGAGCTGATGACCTTGGCTCGGCGCTCCAGCTCCTTGTGGACGTAGCGGATCGACTCCAGCGCGGCCTTGATGGTCCGGTCGTCCGGGCCGGACCCGTAGTCCGCGGCGACCTTCTCCAGCGGGGACAGGTCGCCGGTGCCCTTCAGCTCCCACACCAGCAGCTCGGCCGTCACGTCGAGGGCGGCGGCCAGCAGTAGCGGGCGCAGGCTGAAGGTCTTGCCCATGCCCGGCATCGCGCCGATCAGCACGTTGTCGTACATCAGCGAGATGTCCACCGGCCGGCCGCGCTGGTCGGTGCCGAACGGCACGGGCTTGAACAGCGAGAACTGTCCGCCCTTGACCAGCGGCCCGGCCACCGGCGGGGTCTGCGACATGTCCTGATCGCCGACCCACAGCACGAGCCGTCCGGCGTGCTCGCTGTGCGCGGGCTCCGGCCACACACAGCCCATCGGGCGGCGCAGACCCGAGGCCAGGCGGTCTCGGCGCTCCATGATGTCCACCGCCGTCACCCCGTAGGGCAGGTCGATGTCCGCGCGCCACCCCGGACCGTCCCGGGTGATCGGAGCAGGAAAGGTGATCCCGCTCCCGCCCTTGGCCATGGCCTTGTTGATCTCGGCGATACCCATCGCGCCAAGCGCGCGCACCACGATGTCCGAGGTGAGGCGCTGCACCTTCGTGGCGACCACTGCGCGGTCGATCAGCGGCGCATCCGCCTGGCCACCGGCCGTACCGAGTGCCATGGCGAGAGCGGTGAGCACAGCGAGTTGGGTCCATCCGGGGGTGGCGACCAGCAGCACCGCCACGAACGCGATGCCCAGCGCCGAGGCCAGGAACAGCAGCGCGCCCCGGGCCCGCACCCGCGCATCACGCCGACGGGACAAGACCAGGTACTGCGCCACGTCCTCCCGGCGCACGGCGGCGGCCCGCACCGGGCGCCCCTCCGCGTCCGTCACCCACCGGCACACCCCGCCGGCCAGCCGCGCCGTACCGCGCGGCGCCCGGAGGGCCAGCCGGGCGCCGTAGAGCGGGGAGCGGACGGCGTGGTAGCCGATCGTGTGGGCGACGTGCGCACCCAACCAGCGTGCACCGGTGGCCAGTTCGGCCTTCGACTTGGCCCAGGCGGGGATGATCGGGCGGCGGCGGGCCGCGCGCATCGTCGCCCACCGGTCCGTCAGTGCATCGCCCTTGGGCGCCGGGGCGTCGACGTAGACGGACGGTCCCCCGTCGGGGTCGTCGTCCGGGCCCGGGGCGGTGTCCGGGCGGCGCTCGGTGCGGGCCTTGTCCAGGTCCACCACCGACGCCCCAGCGGCCGGGCCGTCCGGGTCGGCGTCGACGGGAACAGCGGCGGCCATGTCCGCCTCCAAGCGGGCGAACAGGTCCTCGTTCGGCTCGTGTTCCTCGTGGTTCACTGAGGGTCCTTCCTCACAACAGGAATGTGCAGGTGGGAACCCGGGACGGCCGTCGTGCCGCCAAGCTGAGCGGCCGTCCCGGGACGAGATTTCAATGGGTGGCGCTGGTCGTCAGGCCGCGCTCAGCGCGGCGTCGGCACACGGCACGCACGTGCCGTAGCGGGCGGGGAGGACGTAGCCGCGGTCCAGGCCGCAGGCGGGGCAGGTGCGGCGGGCCCGGTTGGCGGCGTCCAGCGCGGTCCACCTGGCCGGGGTCATCGGCCGGACCGGCTTGGCCAGGTCCAGGCGGTACAGGAACGCGGCCCGGGGGCCGGTCTTGGACTTGCAGGAGCGCCAGAGGATCTGTGCAGCGATGTCCTGCCCTCCGGGGCGCAGGCCCTGCGCTCGCAGTTGCCGTCTGGTCAGCAGATGGGCGGGGGCCATGCGCCACGGGTAGGTGGGCATGCCGCCGTGCCGGGCCCCGTCGGGGTCCCAGAACCGGGGCCGCCCCACGGCTACTCCCGGGTGGTGGCGGGCTCGGGCAGGTCGTAGTAGCCGACCAGCTCCACCGGGACGCCGTACAGCGGGCCGGCCACGATGAGCCAGGCCAGGGTGCCGCCGCCGTAGCTGTGCTTGTGGTCGACGGCGGCGGGGTCCAGGCCCAGTGCGGCGCGCCACCGCTCGAAGTGGTCGAGGCCGTCGTGCAGGGCGATCCGCACACCCCACGCCCAGGGCAGGCCGGGCGTGCGCAGTTCCCGCAGCTCGACCGACGCAGTGGGCAGGTCGGCGTGCGCGGTGAGGATGGCCAGCAGGGCGCGGGCGGCGTCGGCCTGGGTGCTCGCGGTCTCGGTGATGCTCACGATGCCTTCTCCTCTGTGGAGTTGGTGGGTTCGGTGGCCGCGCCACTTTCGGCGGCCGTCGTGAGGGCGGGAACGGCGTGCAGCGCGGGCCGCTCAGGGGCGGCCGCGCGCTCGGTGTCCAGGCGGCGGTAGACCCGGCCGACGAACGACGGCGCGCGAGTGGCCCGTTGAGCGGCTTGGCGCTGGCTCAGTCCCTGGCGCCAGCACTCTTCGATCACGCGTGCGGCCTCTTCCTCGGACAGCCGGACGACCGACGGTTCTTCGCGGTCGTCCTCGTCCTCCGGGGTGGGCTGCTCGGTGGGCACTTCCTGCTCACCGGTGGGAACCTCGGTGCCCACCGGCTCGCCAGGGATGGGCGGCTCTTCCTCGAAGGTGGGGGCCGTCGGCTCCGGGGCGGGGTCTTCGGGCGGTTCCGGAAGCGGGTCGGGAAGCGGGTCCGGGTGGGGGGTGGGCACCTCGGTGGGCACCGGTTCCGCCGGGGTGGGCACCGGGGTGACCACCGGGTCCGGCAGCACCGGTTCCGGAGTCATCCACGTGGGTCCCGGCGGGGTCGGCGGGACGCTCACCGGCAGCGCGGTGGGCAGGGTGGCCACCGTCGGTGGAGCGGTGGGCACCCGGGTGGGCACCGGCTCCGGGATGGTGTCCGCCGGGGTTGGTGCGGGTCGGTGGGTGAGGCCGGCCAGGGCCCGGCGGTAGGCGGGTCCTGCCTCGGCGACCAGCAGCAAGAGCAGCGGCGGGATCAGGTGGACCACGACGCCAACCAGGTCTTTTGCCAGGGCGGAGGCTCCGATGTTGAGCCACACCGTCGCCAGGCCGGTGACCCAGCGGAACGCGGCCGGCCACCGGCCGCCGTGCGCGCTGTAGCGGGCCAGGGTGCCATCGGCTTGGAGGCTGAGGATGAAGCAGCCGTCCACCGCGGTGGCCATCACTGGGCCGGTGCCCCAGCCCGGGGAGTGGTGGTCGATGAACGGTGCCGCGGTGGACATGGACACCGTGACCACCGCCCCGGTCAGCACCCAGGTGAACACCGAGATGGTGAGCGAGGTCCGACGGACCTGCGCGGGGGTGGGCACCTCGCTGCCCACCGGGTGACCACCCCGGTGGGCACGGTGGGCGCTCACGCAGCCACCCCCGGGCGGCCCGCTCGCCGGCCGCTCGCCATGCGGCGGATCGGCAGCGGGGCCGAGCGCAGCAACTCGGCAGCTACGGCGGCGGACTCCGGGTCCGCCTCCCACAGCTCCGCCAGCACCTCCCGCGCCACGTCCGTGCGGGCTGCCCACTCCTCCGGCGACTCGCCCCACACCCCGGCGAACAGGGCGTCGAACTCCCGCCCGTCCACACCGAGGGCCAACTCAACGAACTCGAAGGCCGAAGCGGCCCTCTGTCCTGCAACAATCGAATCCACGGGTCTACCTCTCACGGATTGGTGGGCCCGCAGAGGCCGCCGCGCGATCCTTGGCCGGAACGCGGCGGCCTCGTATCAGGGCCGGACCACTCGTCTCGTCACGAGCAGCCACGGACCACGACGTGTGAGGCGCCCATCGGGGGCCACACACGCCGGGGACCGTGGTCGCTGGTAAGCGACCAGTGCAGGAAGCCTCACCAGCCGGTGGCTCGGTGAGGCGATCTATGGGACTCGCGGACTGTCAGGCACATCAGGACCTCCTCTAGGTCGAGCGATCGGGAAAACTCACTGCATGGGGGGCGTAACTTGCCCCCACCCTCCGGCCGTTGATCGCGGTCACCGGGCCACCTCGCCAGTCAGGGCCGAAGCCCCTGTCCCCTGGCCTTTGCGGACTTGCAGCGTCATCCGCCTCAGCTGTGGTGCATGTCCGAGCAGCCCAAAGAAGGCCTAGGGACACGGAGTTATCGATCGCTGCCCATTGCGGGCGGTGGCTGCACCACGGGAGTCGCCCCTTCGGTGACCCCTAACTGGTGCGCACCAGTAGTTTGCAACTGGTGCGCACCAGTGTCAAGCTCTTGCTGTCAGGCCGTCAGTTCCGGCCCTGAGTCCATGGAACGCCGCACGCCAGCGCGCTGGTAGCCAGCAAGGGTTAACCCGGTTTTGTTAACCCCCTGTGAGCTGCGCAGAGTTGATGCATGCTGGTCGGAGCGCCAACGCTTCAGCAGAGGTGGGCAGATGACGAGTCGTCTACGGCGGGCCAGGAACGAACGCGGGTGGTCCCAGGACCGATTGGTGCGCGAGATCTGCGAGCACGCCCGCAAGCACCTGGTCGATGTGGCATCCCCGGCCAGCCTTAAGGTCTACGTCTCCGAGTGGGAGAACGGCCGACGCTCGGTCTCCGGCCCATACGCGGCGATCCTCCGGGCTCTACTGGGCAAGACCGACGACGAGTTGTTCGGCTCGCCTGCCCCAGCTGGCTCGCTGTTCGCCGACGGATACGACGACCTGCTGGGCCGGATCGACTCAGCCCGCACCCTCAGCCTGAGCATGGTGGATTCGTTCCTGGCTCAGACCGAGCTGCTCCGCAGTTTCGACCGGCAGATGGGTGCGGCCGGGCTGGTGGACCAGATGCGGGCACACCTCGACTCGCTGGAGGACGCTCTGACCTTCGCGGTACTTCCGGACGCGCGACGCCCAGTGGCGACGGCGCTGGCCGGAGCGGCCACCCTGGCAGCCTGGCAAGCCCTGGACGTCGGCGCGGTCGAGCGAGCTTGGCGGCACTATGAGCTGGGCAAGAGGGCTGCCACCGAGGCAGAGGCGCCCATGTATCTGGCGCACGCGATGGCCGAACAGGCCTACGTGCTCTCGGATGCTGGCCGTGCGGAGATGGCGGTTGACCTGGTGCGTGAAGCTCAGCGCACCGGTGGCTCGAAGGTGTCGCCGCGGCTCGCCGCCTGGCTCTTCGCCGCCGAGGCGGAGCTGTGCGCGAAGGCCGGGCTGGCGGACGACTGCCGCCGTGCGCTCGACCAAGCCGACGCCGCGCTCCCGTCCGGGGACGAGATGCGGGACCCGGACATGCTGAGCATCTTCCTCAACGCCAACCACCTGGCCCGTTGGCGCGGCAACGCACTGGCCATCCTCGGCGAGGATGAGGCAGTGGCGGAGCTGTACCGGGCGCTGGAAGGGATGGACCCGGCGTTTACCCGGGCGACGGCGGGGCTCCGGTGCGACCTGGCGCAGGCCCACCTGGTCCGGGGGGAGTTCGGCCAAGCCAGGGAGCATCTGCAACAGGCCCGCCTCCTGGCGAACCGGACGGGGTCAGTTCGACACAGGAGGCGGATCGAGCGCCTTACCGAGGGCTTGTGACGCGCTGCTGGTTGGACGCCAACAGGTGGAGCAACGCGACCAGCGTGCCGGAGCCCAGTAGCTGGTCATCCGCCATGAGTCGCGGCACTTCGGACAGCGGGATCCACTCGATCCGGCCAGCCTCTTCGGCGTCCGTCGGCTCACCGACGAGAGTCGCCTCCCGCGCTACGAAGATCTCGTGCGGTGAGTCGACCATCCCGACCATCGGTTGGTACGTCACCACATGTTCGATGGTCCCCGGGCGCCAGCCGGTCTCTTCCTCGACCTCGCGGGCCGCCGCTGTGGCGGCATCCTCCCCGGCGTCCACGTTGCCCCCGGGAAGCTCCCAGCCGAACCGCCCGGGGACGAACCGGTAGCGCCAGAGCATCAGTACCCGGTCCTGGTCGTCCACCACAGCCGTGATGGCGACGTGCTGGAGCCGGACGACGTGGTGCTCGAAGCGCTCGACACCGGGCGGCTCGACGTCCATCAGGGTGAGCTTGACCCACTGGTTGTCGTACACCGTCCGCTCTCCGTGGATGCGCCATGGCTCCAGCGCTCCCTGCGGCTCGCTCACGACCTGGCGCGCGGCGGGCGCACCAGCGCTCACGTAGTAGCCGCTCCCGTGATGGGCGACGATCAGCCCCTCGGCAGCGAGCTTCGAGAGCACGAGCCGGACCGTTGTCCGGCCGGCCGAAAGGTCCGACGCCAACGTTCTCTCGGAGGGGAGCTTGTCGCCGGCGGTCAGCTCGCCGGAGCTGATCAAGCCCCGGATCCTCTGCTCGACCTGTTCGGTCTTACCGCCCATGCTGTCGTCTGCTCCTCTGGTCTCGGGCACTGCTCCGGACCAGCCTAGGTTCAGATCCAATGGTTGTGGAGCCTCCTCAGCGCGCCTGACCGCCAGCTCCAGGACAGTAGGGGAGCCGAGCGGTGGAATATCTGTGGAACGCTTGACGCGCGCCGAGACTTCTCGAAGCGCTTGAGAGCAGGTCAGCCACCGCGCAACGATGTAATCCCCCAATGCTCTTGAAAACTGTCGTGCGGTGACCCCGTACCGTGGGTTCGAATCCCACGCTCTCCGCTGGTGGGGAAAGCCCAGATCAGGGCGGGCATCGGCTACGTGCCGATACCCGCCCTTTTCGATTCCTGTGCCGCTGTGTGCCGCTGTGAGCCCCCGCAGGTCGCTGTGTGTGGGCCAGGTGTGGGCCAGATTCGGGGCCTACTCCTCGCCGTACTCCCTGGTCAGGAACTGCTCGATCAGGGCGTTGGACTGCTCGCGGCGACCGTCGAGCACCTTCGCGTAGAACTTGTAGAGCACGGCCACGCTGTGTCCGGCCCGGCGGGCGGTCTCGATCGGATCGACCCCGGCGACCAGCCAGCCCGACACACAGCTTGCCCGCAGGGAGTACGGCACGTCGGCGAGCGGGGTCTTCACCTGCGCGGGTGTGAGGGCCAGTTTCCGGGCCTCCTTCCAGACCGCGGCGTACTCCTTCGTGGTGAGGAGCCCGCCCTCGGCGGCCTGGAACAGCCGCCCGTCCTCGCCGAGCCCGAACTCCTCCACGTGCTCGCGCAGCATCCGGACGAACACCGGCGGGATGGGGATGTCCCGGGTGGCGCTACGTGCCCTGCGCTTGAGCCCGCGCTCCTCGTAGGACTTGCCGTCGTCGGTCCAGCGCGAACCGACGCGAGGGGAGCTGCCGGACGCCACGAGAAGGCCCCAGCCGGTGAGGGGTAGCTTGCAGTGAACTGGCCGTCTCGGGTAACTCGATGGTGGCAACGCTCGGCACGTACACGCGGGCCATGCTGTGCGGAAGTCCGGCTTGTTCGCTGAGGTAGACGAACTCGGTCAGCGGAGTGCGCTCCGGGACCCGCAGCAGCGAGGTGAGCTCGCCCAGCGCGCCCACCTCGTTGGTGGTGGCCTCGATGGCCAGCGCGGGATAGGTGACCGGCGCCGCCCCCATGCCGCGGGCGTAGGTGATGCGCCGGAGCGTCTGGCGGATGAAGTTGCCCCGCCCGTGGATCTTCTCGACCAGGCCTTCGTCTTGCAGTACCTCCAAAGCCCGGCGCAGGGTCGGCTTTCCGACCCGGTACTCGGCGGCGAGGTCCTGCTCCGAGGGCAGTTGCGCGCCGGCCGGAATGCGTTCCGTGGCGATGCGCTGCCGGATGGCGTCTGCCACGTGCAGATAGCGAACGGTCATGATCTTCTCACCCCTCCCCGGCGGTCTCGGGGGCAAGCGGTTGGGTGACGGGTCGGACTCGGTGGGAACCCCCGTCGAGCGGCGGCCTGTTCAGATCAGTTGCGCGGCGGATATCGTTGAACACGCTGATCAGCTCCCATACAGCTGATGGCAGTGCCCCCCGTCGGCGACCGCATCGCCTGTCGTGGGGGCATCTTTGCGGACGGCGGCCCACGCGAGCTGGCCGCATCTGGCGGTGTTGACGTGCCCGAACCGGTCGGCCGACTCCAACAGCGCCAAGGCATCTCTCCACGACTCGACCGGCGTCGAGTCCGGCACCTCCGTTTCCACGCAGATGTGGTCGCCGTGGTCCCTCGTTCGAGGGCTGAACCCCATCGCCGAGAGCCCGTCAGCGATGTGACCAGCCCATGTTTCAGGTGAGGTCACACGGCATCCCTCTGTCGCCACAGGATTACTCAGAGCGAAGCTAGTTAACTAGATTAGACCTAGTGGACTAGATTTTCCACATGCGCGAGCAACCTCCCTACCTCCGCATCGTCGACGCACTTCAGCAGCGCATCGCGAGCGGCCAGTGGGCACCCGGCGACCGTCTCCCGTCCCGCTCTCACCTCGCACAGGAGTTCAGCGTCGGCGACAACGTGGTGCGCCGCGCACAGGAACTGTTGATCTCTCAGGGCATCCTCGAAGGCCGCGCCGGCTCGGGCACGTACGTGGCTGAGCCGCGGCAGCGCCTACGCCTGGTCCGTTCACAGGCGCGCGAAGAGCGAGGAGCGTCGCCGTTCCAGGCCGACATGGCCGGCCTCGGCAGGCGAGGAAGCTGGGAGGGCCACACCGAGGCCAGAGTTCCCGCCCCCGCGGAGATCGCCGCTCGCCTGGGCATCGCCGAAGGCGACCCCTCCGTCCGCACCACGTACGAGTACTTCGCCGACGGCAAGCCGGTTCAGCTGTCGACGAGTTGGGAGCCGTACGTGCTGACCGCCGGCACGACCGTCCTGCTCCCCGAGGGTGGCCCGCACGCCGGCGCGGGCGTGGTCAACCGCATGGCCGAGATCGGCATTACCGTCAGCCACGTCGTGGAGCAGCCCGAGCCACGCCACGCGATCGATGAGGAAGCCTCCCTCCTCGGCATCCAGCGCGGCTCCCTCGTCACGCACATCCGTCGCACGTACTTCAGCGCCGATGGGCGGCCGGTCGAGACAGCGGACATCGTCATCCCCGCCGCGCTCTGCGAGATCGTCTACGAGGTCCCGATCAACCCCTGAGAGGGTTCGTGTGGACGCCAAACGCCAGCAAAGTACTCATGCGCGGTGCTGTCCGGGGCATGGTGGGCGCGTTTCACTTCACAAAGTCCGTGTTCACCCCTTCTGTTGAGAACAGGAACCTGAGTCGATGGTTCTCGGTATTGCCCGGCGTAAGGCTGTGCTTGTGTCGGGATCTACTGGAGCTGGCACCTCCAGTCTGAAGACGGTGCCCATGAAGCGCCCTACGGCGCTCTGTTGGCGATAATTAGCGCGAGAGCAGCGGAGCCCCCGGCGGGCAGGGATCAATCTGATCGACTGTCCAGCGGAGGCTCCGTTGGTATTGAGTTGTTGTCTGCTGAACGGTCGCCAGGGGCATGCCCAAGCAGCTCCACATGGCAGGCCTGGGTCGCAGATTAAGGCTGTTCTTCTACGTTCATGAGATCGCGGAGTCGGGCGCGATAGGACAGCCAGCGTGCGATTGCTCCAACAATTGCCCCGATGCCAGCAGCTACGAGGTAGCCCTCCCAGTCAGGGAGAGCGCTGTAGGCAGCTGCGGAAGCCACGCAGGAGAGCACCACCGTGATGATGAAGGTGTAATTTCCCCGGGACTCGTTTTCGTGACTTTCCATTGCCTGACTCCGCTCACTCATTTATTAGCAGCTAAAGATGCCCTGGGTAATTCCGCCCAGGGCTCCGGCGAAACCGCCGACGGCTGCGCCGGGAAGGCAGCCGGTCTCAGCCCCGGCGATGCAACCGGTGACGAGTCCACCGGCCATGGTCGTCTTACCCTTGCCGGCCACGCAGTCCCACCAGCCGGCGGGTCGGGGGTGACGCTGCGGCCGGAGGAAGCCCTGGGCCGAGTCCGCAGTGATGTCGACGTGCTGACGGAGCGTCGAACCCTGGAGAGTCCAGGTGATCTGGTGCACCGCACCGGACGAGTCCACCATCGGGGCAGGCGCGTAGCTGGCCGTGACAGCACCGCTGCCATCCACGAACTCGATTCCGCCCTCGGCTGACTGGCGCACGGTGGCGCCAGTGGGCACGGACAGCTCCCACAGGGTGTCCCGGTAGAAAGTCGTCGTGACTCCGGGCTGGGCGGAGACGTCAGCGAACGACTTGACGCCCGTGGACTGGGTGGGCTGTGCAGCGGTAGCGGCCGAGGCGCTAGGCACTGCGGCGAAAAGGGCGGCACTGACGGCAAGACCAGTCATGAGCGCCTGGACGGTCCGGCGGCTTGACATGTTAATTTTTCCTCCCCGAAATTACGCGATGCGCCATGGCGCACCGCGCTCTGTTGACCCTAGATGACGAGCAGCCAGCAGGAAACCCCCGACGAAAGGCTCCACCATCCCCGCCGATCGGCGGGGTAAAGCAAAGGCCTCGTAACGGCACCCCCAACTCTTTGCCGCGTCGAAAAGAACATACAAGATCTCCGTGCTCGGCGGCCGTGTAAATAAGCGGAGACGGATACTCCGTTTGCACACTGTGTGGTGGCGCGATCGCCAACCCCTCTGCTCCATATGCAATCTGCTCAAGTTGGCTACATAGCGTCACTTCTATGATGTGGATCACAGGTTGGATTGCTTGGTCGAGCCTCAAATAAAGCTCAAAAATAGGCGCGCCCCGTGCATTGAGGCCCGATCGGCCAGGGTTTGTGCTCGCGTGGACTGTGCGGAAGGCGCCGAGGCGGTCTTGGCGAGCGGGCCTGTCGCGTGCAGAGCTGCTCGTCGCTGAGCGATAGGGGCGGAAGCCAACCTCTCCGCTGAGAGCACGCCAGCAACAAGCCCGGGTGGAGGGGCGGACATGGCAGTCTGCGGGACACCCGGACCAGCAGCTTCTATCCTCAGGTCATCAAGATAACTTCATGTCCTGGGAGCTGAGTTGGGGGCTACCGAACAGCTGGTGACGATCGGTGCCGTGCTGCTGGGGGCGCTGACGTCACACTTCACGAACCACTCGATGGAGCGGATGCGCAAGCAACATGAGCTGCTGACCCGGTGGGACGACAAGAAGCTCCACGCCTATGAGGGCTACATCGACAAGATCAGGTCGAGCATCTTCCTAGCGGTGCAGCTGTACGAGCACAGGGAAGGCATCCACGCCAGCAACAAGGGCGAGGAGGACCTGCGCCGGGAACTGCTGGGTGGGAGCGCGGCCGAGCCTTCGAGCGGATCATGCTGCTCGGTGGCGACGAGGTTGTAGAAGCTGCCCACCGGCTCAACGTGGTATCGCTCGAAGTCGACTGGCAGGCCGGCGGCAAGGTTGTCAATCCCCTGGAAACGTAGAGTTGTCTCTATGCGGCTTCGTCCCTCTGTCGGGTCTCGGCTCGCTGCTGGTTGATGATGCGTTCGAACTCGGCAGGCGGTAGTCCGCCAGCCCGGCTG
>NZ_JBVHLF010000030.1:75906-93013 GCF_055559155.1 Kitasatospora sp. NPDC024654 | reverse complement strand
GCCCCTCTCCCCCCCCCCCCCCCCCCCCACCCCCCCCCCCCCCCCCCCCACCCCCCCCCCCCCCCCCCCCGGCGATTCGGAGGAAGCCGAGAGCTTGGATCGCTGACCCGGAGGCAGCCCGCTAGGGCCTCCGTTCAGCCGGTCGGGCTCGGGCCTCGCTGGCAGTGCGGGCACCAGTACGCCACTCGCCGGTGGGTCGGCTCGCCGTGGTCGGCGGTACGGATCACCGTGCCGCAACGCAGGCAGGGCCGGCCGGCTCGGCCGTAGACCCAGTTGCGCCGGTCCGGCCGGCTCTCCCCGGTGGTGATGTGGCCGGGGCGCTCGCAGCCGAGCCGGAGCAGCCGCCGGGCCAGCGCCAGCACCCGCTCCGGCCCCGGCAGCTCGCCGACCGCCGACCAGGGCGTGACCCCGCCCAGGAAGCACAGCTCGTTGGCGTAGACGTTGCCGATGCCGGCCAGGTTGCGCTGGTCCAGCAGAGCCTCGGCGACCGGGCGGCCCGGGTCGGCGGCCAGCCGCCGCAGCGCCTCGACCTGGTCCCAGTCCGGTCCGAGCAGGTCGGGCCCGAGGTGACCGACGGCCGTCGCCTCGTCCGCCGTGCGCAGCAGCTGGACCACCGGTAGCCGGTAGCCCACCGCGATCTGCTGCGGATTGCCCAGCACCGCCCTGATCTGCCAGGCCGGCCCGCCGTTCCACCGCTCGCCGGACCGGAACACCTGCCACCGCCCGTCCATCCGCAGGTGGGTGTGGAGCGTGAGGCCGCCGTCCAACCGGGTGAGCAGGTGCTTGCCGCGGGACGTCACGTCCAGCACCGCGCGCCCGGTGAGGTCGGCGGTGGCGTGCGCGGGGACCCGCAGCTCGGCCGTGGTCAGCACGTGGCCGGCCAGCGCCCGGTGCAGCCGCGCGGCGGTACGGAAGACGGAGTCACCCTCGGGCATGCCCCCAGCATGCCCGACCGGCCGCGCCGCACCGCCGCCCGGCCGGGGATACCCTCGATGGGCGGGCAGCGCCCGCGTCGAGAGGAGCCGACGATGGCGATCGCGACCGTGAACCCGGCGACCGGGCACACCCTGCGGACCTTCGAGCCCTACTCCCCCGCCGCCGTCGAGGAGCGGCTGGCCCGGGCGACCGAGACCTTCGCGCAGTACCGGCTGACCGACTTCGACCGCCGCGCGCAGCTGCTGGACCGGGCCGCCGAACTGCTCGACGCCGACCGGGAGACGATCGCCCGGGTGATGACCACCGAGATGGGCAAGCCGCTCACCGCCGCCCGCACCGAGGCCGCCAAGTGCGCCAAGGCGATGCGCTGGTACGCCGAGCACGCGCCCGCGCTGCTCGCCGACGAGCACCCGGCCGCCGTCGACGTCGAGGACTCCGGCGCGGCCCGGGCCTGGGTGCGCTACCGCCCGCTCGGCGTGGTACTGGCCGTGATGCCGTGGAACTTCCCGCTCTGGCAGGTGGTGCGGTTCGCCGCGCCGGCCCTGATGGCGGGCAACGTCGGGCTGCTCAAGCACGCCTCGAACGTGCCGCAGACCGCGATCTACCTGGAGGACCTGTTCCGCGGCGCCGGATTCCCACTGGGCTGCTTCCAGACCCTGCTGATCGAGTCGGCCGCCGTCGAGGCCGTGCTGCGCGACCCGCGGGTGGCCGCGGCGACGTTGACCGGCAGCGAGGGCGCCGGGCGGGCGGTGGCCGCGACGGCCGGCGACGAGGTCAAGAAGACCGTGCTGGAGCTGGGCGGCAGCGACCCGTTCGTGGTGATGCCCTCGGCGGACGTCGCGGCGGCGGCCCGGACCGCGGTGACCGCCCGGGTGCAGAACAACGGCCAGTCCTGCATCGCGGCCAAGCGCTTCATCGTGCACGGGGACGTCTACGAGGAGTTCACCGCCGCCTTCACCGCCCGGATGGCCGCGCTGCGGATCGGTGACCCGCTGGAGGAGGCCACCGAGGTCGGCCCGATCGCCACCCGGCAGGGGCTGGACGAACTGGCCGAGCTGGTCGACGACGCCGTGGCCAAGGGCGCCCGGATCGAACACGGCGGCCACCGGTCGGACGAACTGGGGGCCGGCTGGTTCTACCCGCCGACCGTGCTGACCGGCATCACGCCGGAGATGCGGATCCACCACGAGGAGGCGTTCGGCCCGGTCGCCACGCTCTACCGGGCCGAGAGCCTGGACGAAGCGCTCGCGCTGGCCAACGACACGCCGTTCGGGCTCAGCTCCAACGTCTGGACCCGGGACGAGGAGGAACAGGAGCGCTTCGTCCGCGACATCCAGGCCGGCGGCGTCTTCTTCAACGGGATGACCGCCTCCCACCCGGCGCTGCCGTTCGGCGGCGTGAAGCGCTCCGGCTATGGCCGGGAGCTGTCCGGGCACGGCATCCGCGAGTTCTGCAACGCCACCACGGTCTGGATCGGCGCGAGCTGACGGGCTCGCACCGCGTGCGGTTCAGTCCCCGCCGAGCTCAGTCCTCGCCGAGCACCGCGTACCACTCGGCGTCGTCGGCGTCGAACTGGTCGACCGGCTCGTCCTCCCGAGCGACGCGCTGGACCTGTTCCGCCATGTCGGCCGGCTCGCCCGGGCCGGTACCCTCGTTCTCCATCTGCGCTCTCCTTCGGTCGGTGATCGGTTTCCGGCGAGCGCCCCGGGTCGCGTTGCGCCGGCCCGGGGCGATCATGGGCTGGTCGTTACCCAGATCGGTCGTATCCCAACCGTCGGGCGGCCGGGATGACCCCGAACGGCGCACGGTACGGGCGGCCGGCGATCTACCATGCAGCTGTGGCCCGAACCTCCCCCGATCCCGCCGAACTCGCCCGCGGCGCAGCTTCGCTGAGCACGCTGGACGAGCTGATGATCGACTGCCGGGCCTGCCCGCGGCTGGTCGCCTGGCGGGAGGAGGCCGCCCGGACCAAGCGCCGCGCCTTCCGGGACTGGACGTACTGGGCCCGGCCGGTGCCCGGCTTCGGACCGCCGGACGCCCCGCTGGCGCTGGTCGGCCTGGCCCCGGCGGCGCACGGCGGCAACCGGACCGGCCGGATCTTCACCGGCGATCCGTCCGGCGATCTGCTGTACGGCGCGCTCCACGAGATCGGGCTGGCCTCCCGCCCGGTCTCCGAGCGGGTCGGCGACGGGCTGGAACTGTACGGCGTGCGGATCACCAACCCGGTCCACTGCGCGCCACCGGACAACCGGCCGAACGCGGTCGAACGCACCACCTGCCGGCCCTGGCTGGAACGCGAACTGGTCCTGCTCCGGCCCGGGTTGCGGGCGGTACTGGTGCTCGGCGGTTTCGCCTGGCAGGCGACGCTGCCGGCGCTCGCCACCGCCGGCTGGCAACTCCCAAGACCGCGACCGGGGTTCGCGCACGGGGCTCGGATCGCCCTGGCCGCGGCGGACGACGGGCCGCCGCTGACGCTGCTCGGCTGCTACCACGTCAGCCCGCGCAACACCTCCACCGGGCGCCTCACCCGCCCGATGCTGCTGGACGCGCTGGAGGTGGCAGCCGAGGCGGCGGGCCTCCGTCCGGGAACGCCGCCGGCCTGATCCGGCGAAGCGACCGCCCGTGCCTCCGGCGGCGACCGGGGTGCGCCGGAGGAGCGGGCGGATCTCAGCGGTCGGCTCGGCCCGTCGTCAGCTCACCGTGAGGGTGAGCGGGCCCGCCAGTGCCGTGTAGCCGTCGTTGTAGAGGTACCAGACGGCGTACGTGCCGGGACCGGAGAGGCTGCTGGTGCCGAAGGTCAGGCTGCCGCTCCCGTTCGGGGCGTATTGCCAGCTCAGCGAGGACTGCTGGCCGGGCGTCACCCCGGTCGGGTAGATCCCGATCCAGTTGGTCGAGCTGGTGGTCGACGCCGGGGTCGAGTACTGGAAGGTGACGCTCGCACCGTTGGCCACGCTCGGCGTGCCGGTGGTCAGCGTGCTGGTCGGCGCCGGGGTGGAGCTCGGGACGAAGGCGTCGTTGAGCGGCGTCGCGTAGGCGTCGTTGGCGGTGATGCCGGGCAGGCCCAGCGCCGCCTCGATGGTGCGGGCGGTGCTGTAGTGGTCGTAGCGCGTGGCGCTGGTGGTGCCGGCCGGGACGGTGCCCTGCGAGCCGTCGACGATCGCGGCCACCTGATTGTCGGGCTGGCTGCTGTCCTCGTCCCAGGTGACGATCAGCAGCGACTTCTGGGTGGTCCAGGCCGGCGACTGCAGGATCGGCGTCAGGGTCTGCTTCAGCCAACCGTCCTGGGTCTTCAGGCTGGTGGCGTTGCCGTTGCCGGAGGACTCACCGTCGTCGTAGTCGTCGGCGGCGATCCAGGAGAACGCCGGGGTGGTGGCCGCGCTCTGCAGATCGGTGGTCAACTGGCTGGTGTCGAAGAGATGGGCCGCGCAGCGGGTCGAATTGCCGCTGACGTCGGTGTAGTTGATGAACGGCGCGTCGTCCGGCTCGTAGTAGGAGTCGTACTGGGTGGTGGTGTTGCAGGGGGTGCCCATCCCCTGCTCGTACGCCTTCCAGGTCTTGCCGGCCGCCTCGATCCGGTCGCCCAGGTTGGTGCCCGGGTCATTGACGTGCGGCCAGTAGGTCGCGCCGGTGGTGTAGGTGTCGCCGCCCGCGACGGCGAGGTAGTTCTCGTCACTGGGGTGGTACACGGCGTGGTAGTTCGACATCGACGCGCCCTGTGCCATCAGGCTGTGCAGGAAGGGCGTGTCGGTCGGGTCGTTCATCACCTCCGAGTAGTCGGTGTTCTCCATCATGACCATGAAGACGTGGTCATAGCCGGGCACCTTGGAGACCGGCGGGGTGAGGGCGGCCGCGGTGACGGGAGTGGACAGGGTCAGCGACAGGTTGTCCAGGTAGCCCGACTCCCCGGAGCTCTGCAGGAACTGCACCTCGACCAGGACCGAGCGGGTACCGGCCGGGACGGCGCCGGTGCTGCTGCGGGCCAGGAACGAGGTGGCGTCGGAGCGGTCGGCGGCGGAGACGGTGGGCAGCTCGGCGGTGCTGCCGAGCTGCTGGCCCGAGCCGTTCCGGAACTGCAGCGAGACCTGGACGTAGCCCGCGTAGGTGGTCCAACCGCCCAGCCAGCCGGACAGGTTGTAGCTGACGCCGCCGCCGTCGATCACGGTGGCCGCGGAGGAGACGTCGACGGTCTGCTCCATCGCGCCGTCACCCTGGTTGCCGGGGGCGAAGAACGCCGTGCCGGGCGCGGGACCGGCCGGGTGGGCGAAGCTCCCCGCCGAGTAGCAGATGACGTCCGGGCTGCCGGACAGCACCGTCCAGCCCGGCATGGTGGTGGCCGCGGTCCAGTCGGTGGTGCAGTACCCGGCCTCGGCGTCGCCGTCAACGATCAGGTTCCCGCTGGTGGTATCCGCGCCCGCGCTCGCGGGCGTCACCGCGAGCAGCGCACCCAACAGGGCGAATACGCAACCGAGCGCTCGCCAAAGTCGTCTCATCTCCGGTAACCCATCCTGGTTGGTGTGACCGGCCTGGTGCGACCGGCCGAGGTGAACGTCCGTCAGTGCCGGGTCATTGCTAACGGTCCCGGCTGTCCGGGCGGGGAACGCCAGGCCAACACCGGCGCAAGAGATGCCGCTCGGAACGCCCGTCCCGGGGCACGCCGCACCAGCGGTCGTTGCGTTGTGTTTCATTTCTGTCACAATTCGTAGTCGGACAGGCGCGATCGGGCGGTACCACCCTGGTCCCGACCGGTCCGTGCAGCGCTCGCTCCCGATCTCCCGTCCCGTCCCCCGCCTCCTCCCCCGGTCGGTGTTCCCGGCTCCCACGCCGGACTTCCGGCCGCCGCGCGCTGCCCGCGGCCGGGAGGCCTCCGTCCCCAGGGCCGCTGCCCTGCCTACCCAGAGAGGTGGAATCCCGTGTCGCGTCCCACCGACGGCCAGTTCCTCGACCAGAAGATCGACACCTGCTTCGGCCACCCGACCCTGGCCTGAGGCGCGCCCGCGCGGACCGCCGTCCGGGCCGGGCGCCGATGGCGGCATCCGGCCCGGTCCCACGGCCCGTACCTGCCCGCACGTCTCCCAGGAGCCCGAGATGACCACCCGTTCCGACCTCGCCGGCGTCTGCGACGCCCAGCCCGGCACCGGCTTCGGCGACACCGCCGACTTCGAGCGCCCCTTCGACGCCCCACCCTCGCCCGACGAGCTGGTCCAGCTGGCGATGCGCTGGCACTTCGGCCCGCGCACCGGCTCGCCGTACTGGCTGCGGAAGGCACGCTGCCTGCCCTTCGACCCGCGGACCGACGTCAAGTCCCCCGCCGATCTGCTGCTCTTCCCCGACGTCGCCGAGGAGTGGCGCACGGTGCCGGTGGCCGACCTGGTCCCGCGCGGCAGCCTGACCGGGGTCCGGCCGCCCGCCGTCTACGAGAGCGGCGGCACCACCGGCCCGCCCAAGCGGATCATCGACGTCACGGCCTTCGGCCGGATCGCCGGCTGGGCCTGCCACCTGCTCGCCCAGCACGCCGACGACGGTCTGGGCAGGGCGAGTTGGCTCTACCTCGGGCCGACCGGCCCGCACGGGATCGCCCAGTTGGTCCGGCTGATGGCCGACCGCTGGCAGGCCCCCTGCCTGACCGTCGACTTCGACCCGCGCTGGGTCCGCCGCTGCCTGCGCCTGGGCCGCCCGGACGACGCACGGCAGTACGTCGCCCACCTGGCCGACCAGGCCGTGGAGTTGCTGTGCTCGCAACCGATCGCCGTGCTGTTCGCCACCCCGCCGCTGCTGGAGGAGATCGCCGGCCGGCCCGCGCTGCTCGACCTGCTGCGCTCGCAGCTGCGGGCCGTGCTCTGGGCGGGGACCGCGATGGATCCGGAGACCATGCGGCTGGTGCGTGAGGAGCTGCTGCCGGGGGTCGCGCTGGTCGGGCTGTACGGGAACACCCTGATGGGCACCGCCCCACAACGCCCCAGCCAGGACGGTGATTCGGAACCGTGCGTGTTCCAGCCGTACCACCCCTACACCATGCTGTCGGTGGTCGATCCCGCCACCGGTGCGGAGGTCGGCTACGGCGAGACCGGCCAGGTGCGGATCCACCACCTGAACCGCGACTTCCTGCTGCCGCAGTCGCTGGAGCGCGACCTGGCGATGCGGATCGCCCCGGTGCCGGCGTTCCCGTGGGACGGCGTGGCCCGGGTGCGCCCGATCGGGCAGTGGCCCGCCGGAGTCCTCGAAGGGGTGTACTGATGCTGCTCGGGCGGGCCCGGGTGAACCGGTCGACCGTGACCGCGGTGGACGTGGTCCGGCCGTCCGGCGAGCACCGGTCGCTGCTGCGCCGCCCGATCCGCTCGGTCAGCGGCGAGCACCTCGCCGACCTCTCGCTCGCGCCGGGACTGCTGGTCCGCCAGGTCCTGGCCGAGCAGGTGGCCGCACCGGGCCAGCGCACCGACGACCGACTCGCCGCCATCGCCACCGCCGGCGAGCTGTTCGCCACCGCCACGCTGGCGGGCGAGTCCCCGGAGGACTACTGCCACGCCCAGGCCAGGTGCTCCGGCGCGCCGAGCACGGTGGCCCGTCGTGGCCTGGCGCTGATCGCCTCCTGCACCGCGGGCCTGCGCGAGGACCTCGCCCGGCAGCGGCCGGCCGGCGTGGCCACCGACTGGCGCCAGGCGCTGCGCACCGGGCGCCCGCTGTGGTCCCGGCGCGGTCGCACGCTGGCCGTCAGCGCGGCCGGCAACCACCCGGGCGCGCACGCCGTGTGGCTGCCCGCGCTCGGCCTCGGCTACCGGGTCGCGCTGCGGCCCTCGCACCGTGACCCGTTCACGGCGCGCCGGCTGGTGCACGCCCTGCGGGCGGCCGGCCTGGCCCCGGCGTACTGCTCGCTGCTGCCCACCGAGCACGACACCGTGGACACCCTGGTGGCCGCCGCCGACCTCGCCGTCCTCTTCGGCGGTCCCGACCTGCAGGCCCGCTACGGCGACCGGGCCCGGGTGCGGGTGGAGGGCCCGGGCCGGGCCAAGATCCTGGTCGGCCGCGACACCGACCCGCGGACGGCGCTGGACGTGGTCGCCGCCTCGGTCGCCGACCAGGGCGGGGTGCTCTGCACCAGCGCCACCGCCGTCTTCGCCGAGCACGATCCGGCCGGGCTCGCCGCGGCGCTCGCGGACCGGCTCTCCCGGTTGCCGGCGCTGCCCCCGGAGCACCCACGGGCGGCGCTGCCCGTGCTGCCGGCCGAGCGGGCCCGGGCGATCACCGCCACCGCGCTGAGGCAGGCCGGCGGCGCGCCCGAACTGGCCTCGCGTGGCGCCCTGGTGGCCGAGCTCGGGGACGGCAGCGCGGCGCTGCGCCCGGCGGTGTTCCTGCTCGACCGCGTCGACCATCCGGCGGCCGGGGTGGAGCTGCCGTTCCCGTGCGTCTGGGTACTGCCCTGGTCACCCCGGGACGGCGTGCGGCCGCTGCGTGGTTCGCTCGCGCTCACCGTGCTCGGCGCGGACGACCACTTCTTCGGCCGGTGCGTCGCCGACCCGACCATCCGGCTGCTGCACCGCGGGCCCACCCCGACCTGGGACTGGCCCGCCGGCTCGCCGCACGACGGCTACCCGGGCGAGTTCCTGATGCGGGCAAAGCCCCTGACTGACCAGCAACTCCACCTCAGTGAAAATGAGTTGACCGATGAGTGACCTGGTCGGCCGGTCCGCCGTGGTGACCGGCGGCGGTTCCGGGATCGGCCTGGCCACCGTGCGGGCCCTCGTCGAGCGCGGTGCCAGAGTGACCGCGCTGGACCTCGACCCGTCCCGGGTACCGACACCGGCCCGGGCGGTGGCCGCCGACCTGCGCGACGAGGCGGCCGTGCGGGCCGCCGTGGACGCGGCGGCCGCGGCCCAGGGCGGGCTCGACGTGCTGGTCAACAACGCGGCCGTGGCGGGCGGGGTCGGCGGCGTCGAGCAGCACCCGCTCACGCTGTGGCGACAGGTGTACGAGGTCAACGTGCTCGGCATGGTGTGCGCCAGCCGGGCCGCCCTGCCGCACCTGCGCCGCTCGGCGCACCCGGCCATCGTCAACCTCTGCTCGATGGTGGCGACCACCGGGCTGCCGGACCGGGCGATGTACGCGGCCAGCAAGGGCGCGGTGCACGCGCTGACCCTGGCCATGGCGGCCGACCTGGTCGGCGAGGGGATCCGGGTCAACGCGGTGAGCCCGGGCACCACCGACACCCCGGCGATCGCCGCGCTCGCCGCCTCGTCGGCCGATCCACCGGCGGCGCTGGACGGCCTGCGGGCCCGGATGCCGATCCGCCGCCTGGTGGCGCCCGAGGAGGTCGCCGCCGCGATCGCCTTCCTGGCCGGCCCGCTCGCCGCCGCGGTGACCGGGACCGTGCTCACCGTGGACGGCGGACTCGGCAGCATCCTCCCGGCCGCGTCGCGGCCGATCTGACCCAAGCGCGCCAGGAAGGACGACAGATGCCCAGCGGTACCCGCCGCCTCGCCCCCGAGGCAATCCGCACCGAACGCTACGGCGACCACCTGTTCCGGCTGGACGAGCCGGAACACCGGCGGCTGCGGCTCCTCGGCGAGGTCTTCGACCCGCTGACCTTCCGCTGCCTGGCGAGCGCGCCGATCCCGCCGGGAGCACGCTGCCTGGACGTCGGCACCGGCGCCGGCTCGGTGGCCCGCTGGCTCTCCCGGCGACTCCCGGACGGCGAGGTGGTCGCCACCGACCTGGCGCCCGAGCTGCTCGGGCCGCCGGCCGAGCGCAACCTCACCGTGCTGCGCCACGACGTCACCGTCGACCCGTTCCCCGACGGCTCGTTCGACCTGATCCACGTCCGCTTCGTGCTCAGCCACCTGCCGCGGCGCCGCCAGATCCTGCACCAGATGGCCCGCTGGCTGCGGCCGGGCGGGCGGCTGGTGCTGGGTTCGTTCGGCTGGTTCCCGCTGGACTCCTCGCCGCACGAGGACTACCGGCAGGCGATGGACGCGCACTGCCGGCTGACCCGCGACCGGATCGGCACCGACGCCCGCTGGTCGCGCAGCCATCCGCTGCCGCTGCGGGCGGCCGGGCTGGACCGGCTGGGCGTGGAGACCGCCGTCCCGCAGTTGCAGGGCGGCAACGCCGTCGCCGACTTCTGGCGCCGAACACTGGCCGCCGCCGGTCCCGCCCTGCTGGACGGCGGCTACCTCACCGAGGACGCGCTGACCGCGGCGCTGGACTGCCTGCAGGACCCCGGCTTCTGGGACCTCTCGCCCGCCTTCGTGCAGAGCTGGGGCTACCGCCCGCGCTGAGCGTCCCCGGCTCCCAGGTCATCCGGGTCCGACCCGGACCCAGGCCCCCACAAGCCGCCGGGACTCACGCGAGGGCACCCGCCGCGGGGGCGGCGTGCTTCCCCGAACCGTGTCTCCCGGGCCCGTGCTTCCCCGAACCGTGCTTCCCGGGCCGGGGCGACACACCGACCGGCGCCGTCACGGGCGCGCCGCCCGGCTCCGCCTCGGGTCGTCCGGCGCCGCGATCGGGTTCCGCGGTGCTCCCGACGGTGCTCGCTCGGCTCGTCGCGGCCCGCAGCGCGGCCACCGTCGGCTCCGGGAACGCCGAGGTGACGGCGATCCTGGCGAACGGCGCGGGCCGGCGCAGATCGACGCAGACCACACCGCCACGCCGGGGACGGACGGCGAAGAAGTCCCGCCCACCCGGATGCCGCCACACCCCCAGGCAGAGCGCACCGGGAATCAGCAGGCCGCTCTCCCGTTCACCCCGCAGCGCGCGCCACGGTTCCGGCTGGGCGGCGATCCGGTCCACCGCCGCCAGCGGCACCCTGATGTCACCGTGCCGGGCTGCGGCCCGCTCCCACCAGGCCAGCCGGACCAGCAGCCGGTCACCCTCGGCCGTCAGCCTGGCCATCGCTCCTTCCTCTCCCGCTCCGTCGCCGCTTCGTCCGCCCGGTCAGCCGCCGGCCGGCCAGCCGGTGCCCGCGGTCCGGCGCTCGGCATCGGGTGGTCCGAGCTGTACGGGCTGGACGTGGGCCTGGGCGGCCAGCAGCGGCGCGCCATGACGCTCGGACCGGTGCCCGACGCGGTCCCCGATCTGCTGGCGGGGCGTGCCGGTGGGGCCCGGCGGCATCGGGATCAACCGGCGCGCCACGATCCGGCCCACCCAGCGCCGTCCGCACTCCGGGCACGGCGGGGCACCCGCGGGGGTGTACGGGGAGTCCACCACGACGCCGTCCCGCGAGAAGTACTCCCAGTCGTCCCCTTCCAGGTCGCGGTAGTGCTGGACGTCATAGTCGATGCTCCACCGGTTCCAGCAGTGGCCACACGTGAACTCCGCACGCTCCAGGGCAAGTTCCGTGATCACCGGGTCCACCTCCTCCACCCGCGCATGCTGTTCGTCAGCCGGTCGCCCACGGGCGGGCGCGTGGCCTCCTGCCGGTCCCGCTCACGGAAGAGGCTCGTACGGATCGGCCTCGCGCTCGCGCTCCTCTGTCGACGCATATCCACGCATACCGGTCATATACTCCAGCCTCGTCGGCGTTGGCAAGCCCCTCGGTGCGGGGCTGCGGCCGTCGGATCACTCACCCTCCCGTGCGATCTCGAGGGCGAGCGCCTGCAGGATCCCCTCCGTCGAGGTCGTGGGTTCCGTCTCGTCGTAGGCGTCCGCAACCGCCTCGAACGCCATGACGAACCCGCTGACCAGGGCACTCAGCGGTTCGGAGAGCTGGCTCAGCACGGACATCCCGACCTCCCTCGCGTCCGCGCCGACCGGCACCAGGAAGTGGTCGGGGATCACCTCGCCGAGCAGGTCCGAGACGTAGTCGGTCCCGACACCGCTGCGCAGCCCCGTGAGCGCCGCGATGGCCTTGAGCCTGATCTCGCTCTCGGTCATGGAGCGGGGGTGGGAGGTGAGGTCGGGACGCGGTCTCGACGTGGCGCTGCCTGGCCGTCCTCGCCCCGGGCATGGTGACCGTCAGGACTCCGCCGGCGAGCGACGCCCTGACCTTGCCGGCCTCGGTGCCGTGCGGGCAGAGTCATCGCAGTTCACCTCCGCGAACGGGGATTCGGGGCACCGCCCCGCTACTTCCATGCTGGTCGCCGGCCGCGCTCCTGGCGAGCGGGAACGGCACCCGCCTCGTTCACCGTCCGCGACGGGACGGCCACGGCTCATGCGTCGGCGGTGTGCAGCGCGTCCTGTGCCCGGTTCAGGCCGCGGACCACCAGCGCCTCGACGGCGTTCGCACAGCGGTCCAGCAGGGTCGGCGGGGCCGCCTGCTCGGCCGGCGAGAACTCCTGGAGGACGAACTTCCCGACCGGCTGGCCCTTCGGCGGGCGTCCGAGCCCGAAACGGAGCCGGAGGAAGTCGCGCGTTCCCAGCACGTCACCGACCGAACGTGTCCCGTTGTGTCCACCCGGACCGCCGCCGCGCTTCAACCGGATGACGCCGAAGGGGAAGTCCAGCTCGTCCTGCACCACCAGCAGGCGCTCGGTCGGCACGCCGTGCGCCCGCAGCATGGAGGCGACCGGGCGGCCGGACAGGTTGATGAACCAGAGCGGCTTGGCAAGGACCACCCGACGGCCGTCGACCTCGATCTCCGCGACCCGGCAGCTGATCCCCCGCAGCTTGAACCTGGCGCCGTGACGCTCCGCGAGCCGGTCGACGACCAGGAACCCGGCGTTGTGCCGCGTCCCGCCGAACCAGGGTCCGGGGTTGCCGAGCCCCGCGACCAGCCAGCGCTCTTCAGCCTTCATCGACGCGAACCCCCAGGTACCAGTTCACCACCGGCTGCGGCCCCGGCACTCGGCCGGTGGTGAAGACGCCGGACGCCCCGTCCGGCCGGACCAGCGAGCCTACCAGCGCCGACGCACTGCCACGGGCACCGACCGGGACCCACCGGCGCCGACACCGAGGGCGACTTCGGCCCGGACCACGCCGGGGGTCACGGACGTGCGTCGAGGTGTCTCCACCGCACCGGATCGGAACTGCCGGCGGCACGGCGGCGGACGGCGGGATTCGCCCGCGGGAGCCTGCCGTGGTCGCCGCAGTCCAGCACGAGTGCCTCGTTGCCCCCACGCTGGAACTCGTAGTCGACCCGCTCCAGCCAGGTCGGGATGCCGTAGCCGGCCAGCTCCCGTCGGATGCGGTCGAGCGCGTCGTACCGCCGGTCGCTGGTGTGCAGCAGCACCGGGAAGAGTCGCACCTGCCGGCGGGCCACCCGCGCCAGCTCGAGCAGGGCGCCCAGGTGGAACGCCTCGTCGAGCTGTGCGCCGTAGGAGAACAGCAGGTGGGAGCTGAGGACGAGATCGAATGACCTTTCAGCGAAGGGCAGTTGGGGCAGGGCGGCGTCGACGTAGCGGTCCGGACGCGCGCTGAGGTCGGCGGCGAAGGTGCGCGCGGCCCGGGCGCGCAGTCGGGTGTAGCGTTCGACGTCCCCGAACCAGGTCCAGACGAAGCTCGACGCGTTCTCCACCAGGAACGCGTGCTTGTGCTCGATCTCGCGTAGCACCAACGCGCCCAGCTGGTCCCGGTGGTGACCGTACTGGGGGTCGACCGCGACGGCGTCCGTGCCGCGCGCCCCGGCCAGTGCCACGAAGCTCGCCGCCCCGCCCGGGCAGTCCAGGATCCGCAGCGAGAGGTCGTGGTCCGACAGCGCGAACATCGCCCGGTACTCGTCGAAGGATCGGGCGCTGACGAGCATCCGGTCAGCCCCTTCCGATGAACGGCATCGTCGTCGGCAGGACGGTGAGGAACTGCACGTTGGTGTCCAACGGCATCGACGCCATCAACAGCAGCGCCTCGGTGAAGCGTTCCACCGGAATCGTCGCCTCCACCGCCATCGTCCCGTCGGCCTGCATGGCGGGCGGCTGCGGGCTCCCGTCCACCGGAGCCACGTTCCCGACGTCGATCTGCCCGCACGCGATGCCGTACTGCCGGCCGTCCAGCGAGAGTGCCCGGGTCAGTCCGAGCACGGCGTGTTTGGCCGTGGTGTAGGCGATGGAGTTGGGCCGCGGCGAATGGGCCGACGGGGCACCGTTGTTGATTATGCGTCCGCCGGACGGTGACTGCGACCGCATGGTGCGGAAGGCCTCCTGCGCGCAGAGGAAGGTGCCGGTGACCGTGGTGTCCATCACCTGGCTCCAGTCCGCGAAGGGCACGTCCACGATCGGCCGGCGCGGGGTGGCCGCGCCCGCGTTGTTGAACAGCAGGTCCACCCGACCGAAGCGTTCGCGGACGCTCCGGAACAGGGCGGCGACCTCGTCGGGGTTCCTGATGTCGGTCGGGACGGCGGCGGTCCGCCGTGGGTCGACCCTCGCGAGGGCGACGGTCTCCTCCAGCGCTTCCTTCCGCCGGCCGGCCACCGCGATCGACCAGCCCGCGTCGAGCAGCGCGAGCGCGCTCGCCCGGCCGATCCCACCGCCGCCACCGGTGACGATGCCGACCTTGCCGTTTCCCGCTGCGTCGGCGGTCACAACACCTCCGTGTTCATCCAGACCCGGAGCATCCGGCGGGAGTTGCGGCCGGGCTCGTCGACGTAAGGCGAACGCCCGTGCAGCACCCGGCTGTTGCGGATGATCAGCAGGTCACCGGCCGCCATGGCCAGGCCGAAGGCGATCTCCGGCCGGTAGAGGACCTCGTCGAGCACACCGAGGGCCTCCCACTGGCGTGCGCTCAGCGGCGGGCCGCCGCGTTCGGGAGACATCCGCACGGTGCGGGTCTGGTAGTAGCAGCCCACGGTCCCGTCCGGTTGGGTGAAGAGGATCGGCGAGACGATGACCTGCTCGCCGACCCGGCCGGTCCGGTCGAAGGTCCACTCCTCACCGAGCGTGGTGAGGACGTCCGGCCGTTCCCGCTCGATGATGTCGCGAACGTGGCGCGCGCTGGCCAGCTTGGTGAATCCGCCGCCCCGCACCGCGGGTTGCAGGCAGAGCAGGACGAGCAGGTCGCAGGTGTCGCAGTGGAACCCCAGTTCGGTCGCGCCGTCACCGTCCAAGTCGCGGAGCACCTGGGTCAGGTCGCCCTGGGCGTTCTGGGCGACGATCTCCCCGAACTCCCGCAGCACGAAGGACAGTCCCGCCACGACGTCGTCCTCGGGGGCGGACGGGTCGATCAGGTTGCGGACGTGCGCGAAGCCCACGGACCTGATGCTGCCGAGCACGAAGGTGTGCAGCGCCTCGCGCACCCCCTCGGCTCGATCCCACCGCCCGGCCTGCGAGTCGGTCCAGAGGAGCCGCCGGTCGCCGTCGCCGAGCGACATCGACCAGCGCCCACGTCGAGCCTCCAGATCCGCACTGCTCCAGCCGATCTCGGTCACCGTGTCATCGGACATGTCGTGGATCGTTCCTCTCTCGTCGGTCCCCGGTCCTCAGTCGGTCGCCACGGACACGGCCTTCGCCCACAGCGCCACCGCCTCGTCGATCTGCTCGGCGGTGACGACCAGGGCCGGAATCATCCGCACGACGTTCAGGTGCACGCCGCAGGTCAGCAGCAGGAGACCGAGGTCGGCGGCCGCCTGTTGGGCGCGCTTCGCGCCGGCTGGATCGGGGGATCCGTCCGGGTGGCAGAACTCGTTGCCCACCATGAGCCCGAGTCCGCGCACGTCGGCGACGGCCGGGGCGCCGGCGGCGACCTTGCGCAGCCCGTCGATCAGGCGCCGGCCCTGTTCGGCGGCGTTCTCCACCAGGCGTTCGGTGCGGATCACGTCGAGCGTCGCGAGCGCGGCGGCGCAGGCCACGGCGTTCCCGCCATAGGTCCCGCCCTGCGAACCCGGCCAGGCCCGCCGCATCAGCGCGGTCGGCGCGGCGATCGCGGAGAGCGGGAAACCGCTGGCGAGCCCCTTGGCCGTGAGCAGGATGTCCGGCACCACGTCGTCGTGCTCGTGGGCCCAGAACCTGCCGGTCCGGCCGAACCCGGTCTGGATCTCGTCGAGCACCAGCAGGATCCCGTGGCGGTCCGCGCGTTCGCGCAGTCCGGCCAGGAAGCCCGGCGGGGCCGGAACGTAGCCGCCCTCGCCCAGGACCGGCTCGACGAACATCGCGGCGGTCTCGTCGGGTGCGCTGACGGTGGCGAGCACGTGGTCGAGACCACGCAGGGCGTGCTCGACGGCCTGCTCCCCACCCATTCCGAGCCGGAAGGCGTGGGGGAACGGCGCGACCGCGACGCCGGGGATCAGCGGACCGATGCCGGCGCGGAACCGGCTGCCCGCGGTGGTGAGGGCCGCCGCTCCGATCGTGCGCCCGTGGAACGAGCCGTCGAACACGATCGCGTTCGGCCGGCCGGTGGCGTGCCGGGCGAGTCGCAGGGCCGCCTCCACCGCCTCGCTGCCGGAGGCGACGTAGAACAGCGAGTCCAGGCCCTCGGGCAGCACCTCTCCGAGCCGCTCGGTCAGCGTCAGCAGCGGCTCGTGCAGCACGGTGGTGTACTGCCCGTGGATCAGCTGGCCGGCCTGTCGCCGTACCGCCTCCACCACCCGCGGGTGGCAGTGGCCCGTGCTGGTCACCCCGACGCCGGAGGTGAAGTCGAGATAGCGCCGACCGTCGGCGTCGAAGAGGTGGATCCCCTCGCCTCGGGTGGCGATGACGGACGTGGCTTGCTTGAGCACCGGGGAAAGCTGGGACACGGGACCTACCCTCTGTTCGGCGGGACGCTGTTCGGTGGGACGCGCGGGAACGGGACTGCGGCGACGGCTCCGCTCAGGCCGTCCGGCCGGAGAGCACGGCCTGGGGGAGGAAACCCGCCTCGGTCGCCCACGACAGGGCGGCGGACCACCACTGCGGGGTCGGTGCCGCGAAGCGCACGCCGACCCGGCCGAGCACGGATGTCGTGTAGGAGCTGTCGAAGGAGACGTTGCGGTCGTCGAGTTGGGACCACGCCGACGCCAGCCGGGCCTCGGTCGGATGGGTCCGTTCGGCGCGGACCATGGCCCGGGCGAAGGTGTCGTCGTCGGTCAGCACGACCGGGTGGCCGTACTCGACGAGCCATCCGACCAGCTCGTCGTGGGGTACCTGGTAGGGGGTCTCGACGTGGTAGACGCCGGGCGCGGCGTACGGGTTCGTCGCGATCGCCGCGATCCCCGCGGCCACCGTGTCGACGTGCGAGAACGCGAAGGTCGTCGCTGGCCGGGGGGGGGGGGGGCGCGGAAAAAAACGAAGGGAGAGGCGGCGTTTTTTTTGTGCGGGGGGTGGCGGGCTCGGTGCTTCTT
>NZ_JBVHLF010000030.1:68429-75896 GCF_055559155.1 Kitasatospora sp. NPDC024654 | reverse complement strand
GCGCGGCGTGGGGTTTCTGCGTGCTCACCACGCCCCCCGCGCCCACTTGGTCAGGGGAAGAAAACGAGGGTGTCTTCGTGGCCGGCCTCGGCCCCGCCCCGGCCAGCACGTAGCCGCGGACGAGCTGGTAGATCCGGTTGTCCCCGATGTTGCGCTGGAACGCGCCGGTGCGGCTGTGCGCCGCGATGTGCCCGCTGCGGTGGACGAACCACGGACGGCCCGAGGCCGCCCAGGCCCGGACGGCCTCCTCGGCTCCGAACTTGGCGCGCTCATAAGGGGTTCGGAAGCGCTGACCGATCCGCAGGTCGGCCTCGCTGAAGCGGCGGGCGGGCCCTTCGACGCCGCCCGCGACGGCGAGCGTCGAGACGTGGTGGAAGCGGGCTCCGGGTGACTCGGCGTCGATCCAGGCCAGTAGCCGCCGGACCGCGGTGTGGTTGGTCCGCTCCAGCTCTGCGGGTGGGGCCACCAGGCGGACGTCCGCGGCGGCGTGGACGACGACCTGCGCGCCGCGGGCCCGGGCGAGACCGTCCCCGGACAGCCCGAGGCCGTCCCGGTCGATGTCACCGGCGACCACCTCGACCCCGCCACCTCCGAGGTCGAGCCGTCGAGCCGCATCGGCGTCGTGCTCGGCGCGCACCAGGCAGGTGACCCGCGCGCCCCGCTCGACGAACTCGGTGACCAGATGCCTCCCCAGGTAGCCGGTGGCCCCGGTGAGCAGGACCCGGGTCGGTTCGCTCACCCGCCAGCGGGAGCCGCTCGGGGGCGCTGGGACGCCGGGGTGCAACAGCTGACCGGAGGTCGACAGCGGCGTCCTGACGTGCGGCGGGGCCGGGGTCCCGGCCGCGGCCGCCACGCCGCGGGCGAAGGAGGCGACGATGCCGTCCGCGCCGTCGTGGGACAGCGTCGGCCACCCGTAGACCAGGTCGGTCACCAGCCGGTCCTCGACGATGCGAGCGGTGAGCCGGAGCAGGTAGAGCGGGTCCCCACCGGCGCACCGTGCCGTGCCGGCCTGCTCGGCCGCGACGGACCAGCCCAGTGCCGGCTCGTCGGGCAGCCGGAACGTGCCGAGGAAGTTGAACCCGACCTCGGGGCGGGGCCCCGCCACGTCCATCGGCAGCTGGGGCGCCTCTCGGACGCGACGCCCGACCTCGTGCACCCGCTCGGCCGGCACCTCACCGCCGGCCCGGCCGGCGGCGTCGACGGCCACCCGTTTCACCGCCGTGAACCAACCGACGGTGTCCAGGTACCCGCCGTCGTCGCCCGTGACGTCGCGGCCGTGGGTCTCGACCTCCACGACCAGCCGGGACTGACCGCTCCAGCTCGACGTGGCGTCGGCGAAGGCCGACAGCAGGAGCGCTTCCAGTCCCTGCCCGCGCCCGTACCGCCCGACCAGGCGGCCGGTCGCGCTCTCGTCGAGCGCCCAGGTGATGGCCGCCGGCTCACCGCCGGCGGTCGCGCCGGTCCCCGGAAGGCGCGGCGCGATCCTCCCGGGGACGGCGGGGACCTGCGGCGACGCGGCGGCCCACTGGTAGAAGTCGGCCGTCGGGGGGAGGTCCGCGCGCCGCCCGGACCGCGCCGCCCGGTACCCGCGGGCGAGGTCGTCGAGCAGGATCCGCCAGGAGAGGCCGTCGACGGCCAGGTGGTGCACGATCACCGCCAACCGGTCCTCGACGCCGGCCGGGCCGGTGAAGAGGTGCACCCGGATCAGCCGCCCGGCGGCCGGGTCGAGGCTGCGGTGCAGCTCGGTGCAGACGCCGTCGATCACTTCTGCCAGCGGGCCGGCCGGTCGCGGGATCGCGGAGAAGGACAGCACGTCCAGCTCGTCCACCGGCCGCGGCTCGCCGGGACCGTCCGGCGAGATCGGCTGGCGCAGTGCCGGATGACGCTGGAGCACGCCCTCGACGGCCGCCGAGAGGGCCGCGGCGTCGACGGCCACCGCGCAGCGCAGCAACACGGACTGGTTCCACTGCCGGAGGTCGTCGAGCGGCTGCCGGAACAACCACCGCTGGGCCGGCGCGAGTCCCCGATCCCGATGGCGCGGGGCCGTGGCGGCCGGCCGCGCGTCCTCCGCCACCGGACGGGCGGCGCGGGCCAGCAGGGTCGGTGTCGGGTGCCGGTAGAAGTCCTCGAAGGCGGCCCGGAACCCGGCCCGGCGCAACAGCGCGACCGTGCGCATGGCGAGGATCGAGTCCCCGCCGAGCTCCAGCACGTCGGCGTGCGGACCGAGGACGGGCAGGCCGAGCGCGCTCGCCCAGAGCTCCGCTATCGAGCGCGCCAACGGTGGCTCGACCTGGCCCGGCGGGGACGTCCGTCCCGGCTGCGGGCGTCGCGCCCGGGCCTCGACGATCCCGGTCACGACCGCGCCCAGGCGCTCGCGGTCGAGCTTCCCGTTCGAGCCGACCGGGAAGTCCGGCACCGCGACGATCGGCTGCGGGACCGAGTAGCCCGGTAACCGGTCGTACAGGTGGGAGCGGAGCGCGTCAACCGTCACGGTCTCGCACTGCCCGTCCACCGACCGTACGGCGGCCAGGAGTTGGAGGCCCACGGGGGTGTTCCGGGTGATCACCGCGGACTGGGCGATGCCCGGGAACTCCTCGATCGCCCGCTCGATCTCGGCGAGATCGACCCGGAACCCCCTGACCTTGACCTGGCGGTCGGAGCGGCCGAGGAAGACCAGGTTGCCGTCCGGCCGGCGACGGCACACGTCGCCGGTCCGGTACAGCGGTTCCCCCTGGTACCGGATGAAGCGGCGGGCGGTCTCGTCGGGGCGGCCGAAGTAGCCGGCGCTGACGCCTTTTCCACCGATGAGGAGTTCGCCCGCCACGCCGTCGGGGACCGGCCGTCCGGTGCCGTCCACCAGCCTGAGGTCCACCTCGCCGATCGCGCTGCCGATCGGGACCGTCACCTCGTCCGCAGGCAGGTCGCTCGCCGTCGAGGCGAGAAAGCAGGTGGCACCGACCGTCGTCTCGGTCGGGCCGTAGTGGTTGACCACCCGGTCCGAGACGCCGTCGTCGAGCAGCGCGGCGGCGAACGTCCGCGGCAGTGGCTCGCCGCCCAGCAGCACGGTGTGCAGGGCCGGGCCGGTGCGCGGCCGCCCTTCCAGGAGTGCCGTCAGGTGCGACGGCGTGGTCTTGAGCACCGACACTCCGGCCCCGTGCAGCGATGCCCAGAAGGCCTCCGGGTCGCGCACCTGGTGATCCGGCACGACGTGCACCGAACCCGCGGTCGCCAGCGCGAGCAGCCAGGAGGTGTGGCCGAGGTCGGCGGCCAGCGTGGTGACGTGGGCGACGCACGGGGCGTCGGCCTCGGTCAGCCCGAGCCGCCGGCGCAGCGACCGGGCGTAGTGCACCGCGTTGGCGTGGGTGACGGCGACCGCCTTCGGCTCTCCACCCGAACCCGAGGTGAAGGAGAGGTAGGCCAGCTCCGGGTCCGGGTCCGAGGTGGCGACGGGTGGCTCGGGAAGACCAGTCGCGGTCAGCGCGTCGAGGTCGACCAGCTCGGTGCGGTACGCCTCCGGTGTCCGGATCGCCGCGTCCGCGGTGAGCACGCAGCCGATCTCGACCGCGTCAAGTCGCCTGCGCTGGTCCGGCCTCGACCACTCCGGGTCGACCACCACCGCGGCAGCGCCGGAGCGCAGGACACCGTGCAGCAACGCGAACAGCCGGGCGTCCCGGGGACCAAGCAGGGCCACCCGGTCGCCCCGGCCGACGCCGACCTCGCGCAGCAGGCCGGCGATCCGGCCGGCCAGGAGGTCGAGCGTCCGGTAGTCGAACGAGCGCACCGCGTCGGTCAGGGCGGGCCGGTGCGGGTGAACGCGAGCGTTGCGTGCCAGCAGATCGGTCAGCGACGAGGTGGGCCGTATCGCACGCGTCACGTCTGTTCGTCTCCGGTTCGTGCGGGCGGCGTCATGGTGGTCGACCTGCTTCCTGGAGCGAGGTGGGTCCGGATGTCGCCCACGACGAACGCCTCCAGCCGCTCCTCGCGGGGCAGCCGCTGGGCCAGTTCCCAGGCGACCAGGCGGTGCAGGCCGTCGAGGTGGATGAGGCCCGCCCTGACCCGCAGGTCCGCGTAGTCGGAGTGCGGGACCGGGCGGGTGCTGAGATACACCGGAGTGAGCGGCGAGATCCTCAGCAGTTCGAGCTTCGCCGCACAGACCGGGTTCGCCTCGGCCCACTCGGCCCCGGCCGCCCGGACGTGCTCCGCGGCCTGGCGCACCGTCAGCCCGGAGCGCGGCACGAGTTCGAGCTCGCCGCCCTCGCTGAGATGCCAGGGCAGCACGATGTCGAGAGCCTCCGCCCGCGAGAGCCGCACCCGCCACCAGGTGCCGAGCAGGATCTCGGCACGCCGGAGGTTCGCCTCCCCGTCCTGGTTGGTGTTCGCCTCGTGCGTCCGCTCGACCGGGTGGTCGCGCAGGTAGACCGCCCGGACCTCGGCGAACGTGACCGAGCTGACGACTTCCACTCCGATGCCTCTCACGCGGTCTTCGGGTACTCGGTGAAGTGCCGGTCCTCGAACAGCTCCGGCCACCGCCCGCCGTCGAGGTTCAGCGCTCGCGCCCGAGCCAGCATCTGCCGCCAGAACGGCTTGACCGGCTGCCAGCGCGCTCCCACCTGGCAGTACGACGCGTCGACGAAGTAGCGGGGGCGGCCGCCCCCACCCGGGGCGGGCCGGCGGGTGTGGAACAGCGCCGAGTTGAGCAGCACGGTCGAGCCGGCCGGCAGTTGGTCGATGACGACCTCGCCCGGAAGTTCGGCGGTACCGAGGTGGGCGAGTGCGGTCTTGCCGGCGGACCTGCGATGGGAGCCGGGCAGCACCGCGAGGCTCCCGACGGTCTCGTCGAGGCCGCCGAGGTAGTGCAGCGCATGGACCATCAACAGGGAAGGATCCGCACGGTCGTTGGGCTCGTAGTCGTGGTGCCAGGGCTTGCCCGTGACGCCGGGACGCTGCCGGTCACTGTGCAGGTGGTGGAAGACGAACGGGGAGCCCATGAGCTCCGCGACCGCCCGCGTCACCACCCGATGGGTGAGCAGCTCACCATGCCTCGGCAGTTCCAGTTCCAGCACCGGGGGCACACCGTTCGCGTCCGGATCGACGCAGCAGGCTATCGAGCGGGTCCGTAGACCCTCGTCCACCCAGCGGTCCACTTCGGGCACCAGCCGGTCCCGGAAGGCTTCCGGCAGCAGACCGGGCAGGACCACATACCCTGCCTTCGCGAACTGCTCCCGTTGTGCGGCGTCGAGGGCCTCGTGCTCTTCGAGAAACAGCGGCACTAAGACGACTCACCTCTTTCCCGCGACGATCACGCGTCGTTCACTGCCGACCTCAGGCGACTCAGCCGCCACAGAAGGAAATGGAGTGATCACGTTCGGTCACATTCTGCGTGTTGGAGTCTGATTGGCGGGATCACTCCCTCACAAGACCCGTAACGAGTCGGGGGTCCTGTTCAGGCCACCGAGCCGTCCACCCCGACCCCTTCGTCCACCCACCGGGCCCATCCCACCGGTTGTTGGCGACACCGGGCGACGTGTGCGCAGGCCGGAGATGGAGTGTCCCCGAACGACGGACGCTTCTCGGGCCCGGCCGCGGCGGGGCCCGGAAAGGAGATGTTTGGACCTTCCCCTTGAATATGGTCATATCGGACATCAGATCATGACGATCCAGGAGAGCGGGTTCTCGACATCGGGTGAAATCCGACCGCTGAGCGGCGGGATCAACGGTGACCCGTCCCGCGGTGCCGTGTTCCTCCCGACCCTCATCGGGGGCCGGGGGGAACGAGTGGTTGCCGGGGCGGACTGGGCCGAGATCCGACGGCTCCAGCGAGCTGGGCATATGCCGAACGGGTAGGCGCTCGGCAACCCCGGCGGCACCTCACCCGTGACCGCCGCTCACGGAGGGAGCGTGCCCGGATTCACGCCCTCACGCCTGCGCGCACTCGGGGTGGCCCCAGCTCCCTCCCACCTTGGTGATGAGGTCACCCTTGCCGTACGGACGGGTGCACGGGCAGGTCCCGGGGAACCGGGCCGCGAGGGTGGGCCGGCGGCCTCCGGCACCGGACGTCGCGGCCGGCGCGCGGCGCTTGCTCCGGGCGACGGGGGCGCTGACCGGGTCCGGAGCGGGGAGGTCGGCCGCGGTGCCGCCGGCCGCCTGCTGGGTACGCGCGGCGTCGCTGGCGGCCTTGTCGGCGATCGCGTTCAACGGGTCACCGTTCACCTGGTGCGCGGGCACGTACACGAAGGTGACGTCACGGTCCGCGAGGAGCGCGTCGATGCGCTGGATCAGCTCGCGGTTGGCCACCGGCTTGCCCCCGGCGGTCTTCCAGCCGTTGCGCTTCCAACCGGCCAGCCACTTCGTGACCGCGTCGCGGGTGTAAGTGCTGTCGAGCCGCACCTCCAGCGGGACCGTCGGATCCGTCGCCTCCAGCAACTGCTCCAGGGCGGTCAACTCGCCCACGTTGTTGGTGCTGTGCCCGAGCGGGCCGGCCTGCCAGCGCTGGGGCGTTCCGGTGCTGTCCGCGACCACGAAGGCCCAGGCAGCCGGGCCCGGGTTGCCCTTGGCTGCTCCGTCACATGCTGCGATGACTCGTTCGACCATGCCCCTATGATCGCAGGCGCCGCGCCCCGGCCGGTCACACCGAGCGGTCGACGGTCACGGTCCACACGCGGGACCGTCCCGGCGAGAAGGTGCTACGGGCCGCTCCGACGTGCCGGATCGGCTGTGGTGGGTCAGCCTGGGGCTATCCCTCCGTCTGAACACCGACCACGCAGGAGGAGTGCCATGAGACGCAAGCACGCCATGGGCATCGCGCTCGCCACCGTCACCCTGTTCGCCGGCACCGGAGCGACGTACGCAACCGGAACCCACACTCCGTACCCGGTCGACCGCACTGCCGCCGTCAGCAGCACCCAGGTGCCCTCCGCGGGACAGATCGCCGCCCTGTTCGACCAGTGGAACGCGGCCCTGGCCACCGGCGACCCGAACCGCGTCGCGGACCTCTACGCCCCCGACGCTGTACTGCTACCGACCGTCTCCGCCGAAATCCGCACCACCCGGGCCGGGATAGTCGACTACTTCCAGCACTTCCTGGTGAACAAGCCGGTCGGCAAGATCCAGGAGCGGTTCATCAACATCCCGGACCCCACCACCGCGATCGACACCGGCCTCTACCAGTTCACGCTGACGCACAAGGACGGCAGCAAGGCCGAGGTCGACGCCCGCTACACCTTCGTCTACGAGCTGCGCGGAGGCAGGTGGCTGATCATCAACCATCATTCCTCCGCGGTGCCCACCGGATGACGCGTCTTCAGGCGTCAACCACCGGACCCGGCAGTCCTGTTCGGTCCTCCTCGGCGTCCTCGGCCGGGTCCCGGGCCGGCCCGGGACCCGGCCGCGGCAGCCCTCCCCCCCCATCCTGAGCCACTTTCGGGCCCCCTTGACGTCTCGACCCGCCCAGCACGTCGTGGCGGTGTT
>NZ_JBVHLF010000030.1:62829-68419 GCF_055559155.1 Kitasatospora sp. NPDC024654 | reverse complement strand
CCGCAACCGCCCCCCACCACCCCCCCCCCCCCCCTCCCCCCCCCCCCCCCCCCCCCACCCCCCCCCCCCCCCCCCCCCCCCCCCCCCCCGCGACAGCCCTCCCCCACGATCTGGAGCCACTGTCGGATCCGCTGGACGTCTCGATCAGCCCAGTACGTCGCGGCGGTGTTCCCAGGCGGGCACGGAGAGCAAGGACCGCCAGCGGGTGAACAGTTCCAGCAGCGCGGGGCCGAAGCGGTCGCGCATCTCCGGGCTGACCGCGGCGATGTCCAGTTCGTTGGCCGCCGTCAGTTCGGCGAAGTCCCGGCGCCGCTGGGCGTTCGGCCGGGTCCGCGCGCCGGTGAAACGGTCGGCGAACTCGGCATCGTCCGCGGCGAGGGTGCGGTAGGAGGCCTTGCGGTCGCAGGACGCGTAGAAGTACACCAGCGCCTCGGCCTCGTCGCCGATGGCCTGCACCAGCTCGCCCCGCCGCTCCAGTGGCAGCAGCGCGGTGGGGAATCCGTCGGTGCCGTAGAAGGCGTGGCACAATCCGGCCGACACCAGCACCGGAGGGGCGCCCCAGGAGGCGGGAAGGGCGCTGACCCGGAGCAGATGAGCCATCAGATGGCCGCCGGGATGGTCGATCGCCTCCGCTCCGGCCGCCCGCAACCTCGCCAGTGCCTGCTCGGTCACGGTGCTACCGCCTTCCGTGAGTCGGGTTCTGCCTGGCCCCGATCATAGGAGCAGCGTCTTGGGTGATCAGGGCGCGGCGGCCTGTTCTTCCGATGGTGGGAAGCCCGCCGAGCCGAGTGCACCGGGTCTCCGGAGGAGAGGCGCACGGTCCGCGGGAGCGGCGCGCTCTCGTCGATCACGGCCGGGAGCCGTCCTCGCTCGGGCGATCCTGCCGGGGCGACCGGGCGACCGCCGATCACGCTCTAGCCGCGCTCCGTGAGCAACTCCGCCAGGCGATCCGCGAATTCGATGAGCCGGTCCAAGCGTGGTCCGCCGCGGGCCATCCGGAACCCGTGGCGGCGGCTCCGGAACGCGGCCTGGACGGCATGGAACTGGGCCCAGCGCCGGGCGCGTTCGCGGTCGAGTTCCGCCGCCTCGGCGAAGACGTCCACGGTGCGGTGGACAGCCTTGCGCAGGTCGTCCGCCTCGAGGAGCGTCAGCGCGCGCGACTTGAGCAGCGTGCCGGCGTCGTAGGCGGGATCTCCCGCGTAACCCTTGGGGTCGACGGCCAGCCACGGCTCACGGTCCGCGCGCAGGATGTTCCTCGCGTGGAGGTCGCCGTGGACGAGGGTGTCCGGCTGGACGCGGCCCAGCTCGCGGACGGTCGCCACGGCGGCGTCCACCACGTCACGCGCCAGCGTGTGCGTCAGCTCCTCGGCGTCCCCGCGCAGCCGCTCCTCCCAGAGGTCGGCCTGCTCCCGCAGCCGGGGCAGGCCAGAGGGCGCGCGGACGGCCAGGCGGCGATTGATCCGCCCGGCGACCGTCACCACCTCATCGCCGTCCTCGACCTCCGCCAGCGTCGACGTCCGGACCCGCTCCAGCAGCATCGCGAACCGCTCGTCGTCACGCTCGTGCAGCAGGACGGCTCCGCGCCCGCCCCACGCCGCGAACGCATCCGGTTCGTGAACGTTACCGGGGTGCGGAAACGACACCTTCAGCACCGCGCTCCCCTCAGCCCGCCGTCGCACCGGGACGATCACCCCGACGCCCCCGTGCGTGACCTCGCCGTCCGGCACGCACCCCCAGCGTCCGAGCAACTCATCCACGATCCCGGGCAGTTCGGCGAGCCATGCCGCTCCGGGCTCTCCTTCCCGCTCGACGGTGGTCCGCACGAACTCCTCTGGAATCCCGATCACCCGGGCACCCTACGGCCGGCCGCACGCCGCCGCCAGGCAACCCTCCGACCAGGAGGATCACATCTCCGGCCAGGGCCACCGGGCGGCCGCACGCGGCGCGGCTCGCGGGTGCGGCAGCGTCACTCATGGTGACGAGCCCCCGCGACGAACGATGCCACCGGCGATGACGAGCGATCACGCACTCCGAGAACCAGGCCGCGCCCCAGCACCTGGCCCGCCGTCATAGGGCGGCTGCCGTACGCCTGGGGTTCATGAGTAAGATCTCTCCCGTTCACCGTCTACAGTCGCGTAGACCTTTCGGGCAGCAGCCCCGACCGACCCAGAGAGAACCGCCCCCATGACAGCCCACTCCGCGGTCCCGCTCGCCTTCGACGGCTCCGGCATCGACGGCTCCCTGTTCACCAGCGTCACCGACTTCGCCCGAGACACGAAGTGGCTCAACACCCCGATCGACCTGTGGACCAACGCGGGCCTGGGCGTGTTCGCGATCCTCATGCTGATCGGCTGGTGGAACGCCCGCCGGCGCGACACCCGCGCCATGACGCTCGCCCTGGCGGCACCGGTCGCCGTCGGGTTCGCCTTCGCCGTCGCCGAGGTGGCCAAGAAACTGGTGGCCGAAGTACGGCCGTGCTACTCACTGCCGCACGCCTACTTCGTCGACAGCTGCCCGGTCCGCAGCGACTACGCCTTCCCCAGCGGTCACAGCACCACGGCCTTCGCGTCCGTGGCCGCCCTCTACCTCCTCGACCGCCGACTGAGCGCGATCGCCCTCGCCTTCGCCTTCTTCGAGGGATTCACCCGGGTCTACCTCGGGGACCACTACCCGCATGACGTCATCGGCGCCGCCGTCCTCGCGCTGCCGGTCGCCCTCCTGGCCAGCCGGTTCCTCGGCCGTGCCGCGCTCCCCCTGGTGACGCGGCTGCGCACCGGAGCGCTCGAACCGCTGCTCACCGCCTCCCCCGCCGGAGCCCACGCCGCACGCTGAGCCGGCGAAGCCCCCGCCCCACCGTGATCAACCGCCGGCGGGGCTCCGGATGGCCCGGACGATCCGGGCCGCCCAGTCGGCGGGGCGTTCGTGACCCAGCAGGGCGGACAGACGGTCCAGGCGGGCACGGCGTTCGGCGGGGGCGAGGGCCAAGGCGCGGGTCAGGGTGGCGGCGAGGTCCTCGGGCGACCGGGGGTCGGTGAGCAGCGCGGCGGTCGCGAGTTCCGTGGCGGCGCCGGTGCGGTCGGAGAGCACCAACACGCCGGGCCGCCCGGCGGTCGACCGGGCCAGGACCGCCTGGGCAGCGATGAACTCCTTGGCGGTCAGGTTCATTCCGTCCTGGAGCGAGGTCACCCACAGCACGTCGGCCGAGAGGTACTGGTCGATCACCTCGGCGAACGGGAGACCACGCGGAAGGTAGTCGACCGGGCGCCAACTCCCCTCTGACCACGTGTGGTTGACGTCGTCGACGCGCTGTTCGAGGAGCCTGCGGGTGGTGTCGTAGGCGGTGATGCCCGGCTCGGGTGGCGGGCAGACCAGCCGGAAGGTCAACCGCCCGCGCAGCTCGGGGTGTCGGGCGAGCAGCCGGGCGATCGTCTCGACCTTCTGCACCGGGGCCTTGGCGTAGTCGAGGCGTTCCACCGAGAGCACCAGCGGACCGTGCGCCGCTCGACGGTGCGCCAGCCGGTCGCGGGCCAGCTCCTCGATCGCCGGACGGTCGATGCCGAGCGGGTGGACGCCGAGGCGCGGCAGCCCGGCCCGGCTCCCGGACCGGCCCGCGAGCGTGCGCCGGAAGCGGTCGGCGAAGGCCTCGGTGTGGAACCCGGCCCAGTCCAGCGAGCCGAGCGAGGAGCGGATCTCGGTGGCGACGGGCCCGGGCAGGGCGGCGAAGATCTCCGGAGGCGGGAACGGCGTGTGGTGGAACAGCCCGATCCGCAGGTCGGGCCGGGCCCCGCGGAGTAGCCCCGGTACCAACCACAGGTTGTAGTCGTGCAGCCAGACGGTGGCTCCGGGCGCTGCCTGCCCGCCGATGTGTTCGGCGAAGCGCGCGTTCACGGTGCGGTAGTCCGCCCACGCGGCGGCGTCGAAGCGCAGCCGGTCCGGCTCGGACATCAGCACCGGCCAGAGGGTCTCCTTGCAGGCCCGGTGGAAGTAGCCGGCCCACTCGCCGGCGGTCAGCGGGAGCAGCGACAGCGGCTCACCGGGGTGCCGCTCGGCGGCGGGGTCGAGGCCGGGGTCGCCGACGGCGGCGGCCACCCAGACTCCCGGAAGGCCGCTGGAGAAGAGGCTGTTCAGGGTCGGCAGGATGCCGTTGGGACTGGCGGGCGGCTGCCAGCCCTGAGGCGTCCAGCTCACCGGCGGGCGGTGGTAGCCGACCACCAGCGGGTGTCCGCGGCCCGCGCGCTCGGACTCCGGTATCCACCCGAGAGCGTCGAGGGCGGCCAGGATCCCGGCCGCACCCCGCCCCTCGGCCCAGTGGACCAGGGCGGACTCGGGGACCGCCGCGAGCAGGGCGGGTTCGGCCCCGCCGACGATCACACCGTGCGCACCCAGCTGGAAGAGCGACAGGTCGTTGAGCGAGTCGCCGGCGACCAGGATCGACTCCACCGGCCAGTCGAGCTTCTCGGCCAGCGCCCGCAGCGCGCTGCCCTTGGAGACCCCCGCGGGCAGCACGTCGAAGTAGCGGTCACCCGAGTAGAGCCAGCCGCATCCGAGCGCGTGGACGGCCGCGGTGATCCGCTCGCTGAGCGCGTCCGGGGCCAGGTGGTACGAGCAGCGACCGTCCTGGGCCACGCCCTCCTGATAGGACAGCTCGGGGAAGCGGGCCATCGCCTCGCGCACCCGCCGTCGGCCGGGCCAGCCGGCGCGCAGCTGGTCCTGGATGGCCGACACGGGTGCGAGCTCCTCGCCGTCGATCACGCTCGCGCCGACGTCGGCGATGATCCAGCGGGGCTTCGGCACCAGCGGATCCCGCAGGATCTCACGCACCGAGGAGAGGCCGCGGCCGGTGGCCAGCACCACCGTCACCTCGGGATGGCGGGCCAGAGCGGCGTGCAGCCGACGCCGCTCCGCCTCGTCACCGCCCAGGAGCGTGCCGTCCAGGTCGGTGACCAGAATCCTCAACATCTGCCGGATGCTAACAGGATCACACAACTGAGCGAAGGGGCGGTTTCGCCCAACACGACCGACCTGCCGTACTTCTGACGGTAGGTCGGCGAGATGGGCGGACCCGGCCAGGCGTCGCGCACGACGGGCGTGATCACGCGGTTGACGCCAACGCTAGAGTCGACAGGGGACGTTGTCGGCATCCGTCGGAGTCGGTCGGGCGGCGCGAGGAGGGGGACCGCGTTGGCGAGGATCATGGTCATCGGCGGTGGTATCGCCGGGACAGCGGCCGCCCTGGCGCTGCACAAGGCGGGGTTCGAGGTCACCGTCCACGAGGCGCACCCGAGCACCGGGGAGGACATCGGCGCCTTCCTCACCCTGGCCAGCAACGGCATGCGCGCCCTGGCGCAGTTCGACGCGGCCGAACCGGTCGCCGACATCGGATTCCCGGTCACCACCATGGACGTCGTCGACGAGGCCGGAACCCAGCTGGCCGCCGTGCCGCTCGGCGAGCACGACCACCCGCTGACCCGCTACCGCTGCCTGGGGCGGGCCGAAACCGGGGGGGGGGCTCCGAGTCGGGGGTGGGGGCGCGGGAGCCCCCCTCTGCAAAGGGCGAGGGTCCCCCCCGTGATCCAGAAAGCTGAGGGAG
>NZ_JBVHLF010000030.1:53409-62819 GCF_055559155.1 Kitasatospora sp. NPDC024654 | reverse complement strand
CGTGGGATTCCCGCCCACCACCAGGGACTTCGCAACAGAGCCAGGACCCCAGCTGCCCCCCCCCCCTCTCGCCACGCCCCACCCCCCCCCCCCCCCCCCCCCCTCCCCCCCCCCCCCCGACCTCGCCCCCCCGCTGCAGAGCGAGGTCCGGCGCCGCGGGATCCCTATCCGGCACGCGGCGCGGCTCACCTCCGTCACCGAGAACGCGACGGGCGTCACGGTCACCTTCGCGGACGGCGACTCGGCCAGCGGCGACCTGGTCGTCGGAGCCGACGGGCTGCACTCCACCGTGCGGTCCCAGCTCGACCCGACCGCGGCGGGGCCGGACTACGCGGGTCAGCGTGTCTTCTACGGGTACACCACCGAGGCGGCGACGCCCGACGACGCGGCGGGCCGGATCACCATGGTTCGCGGCAGCGGCGCCGCGTTCGGCTACCTGGTCTCTCCCGCCGGCGAGACCTTCTGGTTCGCCCGGGTACCCGGCCCGGCGCTGACCGCCGAGGTGGTCGCCAGGACGACGCCGGGGCAGTGGCGGGATCACCTCCTGCCGATCCTGCGGCCCGATCGCACGCCCGCCGCGGACATCGTCGCGGCGACGGACGACAAGCTGATGGCGACCAACGCCCTGCACCTGAACCCCGGTACCCGCTGGCACGGCCGGCGCACGGTGCTCATCGGTGACGCCGCCCACGCGGCCTCGCCCGCGACCGGCCAGGGCGCTTCGATGGCACTCGAGGACGCCGTGGTGCTGGCCAAGGCGCTGCGCGACGCGGACACCCCCGGCGCGGCGCTGGACGCCTACGAGCAGCACCGCCGGCCCCGCGTCGAACGGAACATCACGGTGAGCGCCCAACTCACCGCCAGCAGGACCCCGGACCGGACCCCGCCGCCCGGCACCGACGGGCCACCGGCGCGGGACTCCGAGCGCCCCGCCCCACGGGTGGACGAGGAACTGCTGCGGCTCCTCGACTGGGACACCCCGCTGCCGGGAACGCGTCGACCCGCCTGAGGAGCCCCGGTGGCAGCCGGGCCGGCGCCGGACCGGCAGCGGGTGCTAGCGGGCGAAGTCCTCGGTGAGGATGCGCTGTTGGAGGCGGCGCAGGGCGGTTCCGGGTTCGAGGCCGAGTTCCTCGTGGAGCGTGCGGCGGGCGCGCTGGTAGAGGTCGAGGGCGTCGGCGCGGCGGCCGCACTCCAGGAGGGCGATCATCTCCTTCTCCCAGAGGCCCTCACGCAGCGGGTTGGAGCGGCGCAGGGCGCGCAGTTCGGCGAGCGTGGCGGCGTGGCCGCCGATCCGGTGGCTGGCGTCGATCCGCATCTCGGCGGCGGCCAGGCGGGCCTCCTCGAGGCGTTCGGCCTCGGCCCGGACGATGGGAGAGGTGGGGACGTCATCCATGGCGCCGCCGCGCCAGAGGGCGAGGGCGTCACCGAGGGCGGTGAACGCCCGCTGGTCGGCGCCGGTGGCGAACAGGCCCTGGCCCTCCGCGTGCAGGACCTCGAAGCGGTGGGCGTCCAGCCGGGCGGGGTCGAAGACCAGCCGGTAGCCGGGGGCCTTGGTGACCAGGACACTGCGGTCCCGGTCGCCGAGTTGGTGGCGCAGCCGCATCACGTACTGCTGGACCAGGTTGCGTTGATCGAATTTCTGCTGCGCACCTTCGTACCAGAGTTCCTCGACCAGTCGCTCGATCGAGATGACCCGGCCGGAGGCGGACAGCAGCACGGCTAGCAGGATCCGGATCTTCGGTGTTTCGACGGGCTTCCAGACCAGCCCGTCGAACAACTCGAGTGCCCCGAGAATCCTGAAGGCGTTCACTCTCGACTCCGCTCGAAGATCTTGGGGTTGGCGATTGCCAACCGGTCTTCGGGCAAGGGCATTGGTCGGCGCCCCCTCGCCATCTCGTCATAATATCCGCAAACGATCCAACCGTTGGGGAAGTGACGACCGAGGGAAGTGGCGACCGGTCGACGGTAGCGACCGAAGACCTTCCGTCGGTGCGCGGGCCCGCGCACCGACGGAAGGTCGGACTGCCGCCGAAAGCCGTCAGTCAGTCAGCACCGCCGCACCGTTCGTCCCCGGAGCGGGCGCGGGATCCGGCGCCTCGGCGGAGGAAGGGGCGGCGGCCGGCTGACGCCCCGGCAGGAAGAGGGCCGGCAGCAGCGCCAGCGCGGTGAAGAGCATCGCCCACCAGAACGGCGCCCCGAAGGAGCTCGCCAGGCCGTGGGCGACCGGGCCACCGGGCTTCACCTGATCAAGACTGCGCACACCGACCGGCAGCCTGCCCTTCAGCTTCTGCTGCAGGACGACGGTGAGCACCGTGGTGCCCAGGGAGGCACCGATCCGCTGGAAGACGTTGAACGCGCTCGTCGCGCTGGGCGCGGTCTCCCGCGGCACGCTGGCGAAGGCGACCGTCATGGTCGGCAGCATCGAGGCCCCGAGGCCGAACCCGCGCACCACCAGGGTTCCACTGAGCAGCAGTTGGTCGGGGTGGCCGTTGATGAGCGCGTACGGCACGGTACCGAGCACGGCGAGCAGGATACCGATGACGGTCAGGTTCCGGACCCCCAGCCTGGCGGTGAGGCCGTTCATCAGGACGATCGCCACCAGGTAGCCGATGCTCTGCGGGAGCAGCAGCAGAGCGGACGTCAGCACACTGGTGCCGCGCACCACCTGGAAGTACATCGGCAACGGGATGAGCACGCCGTACATCGCCATGCTCATCAGGATCCCGGCCAAGGTGCCGGACCTGAAGTTGGGAACGGCGAACAGCCGCAGGTCCAGCAGCGCCTCCGAGCGGCGCCGCAGCCCCCGCACGGCGAAGAGGACCAGCAGCACGGCGCCAGCCGCCAGGCCCCCGATCACCCTGCCGGAGCCGAAGCCGCCGGCCGAGCCTGCTTCGGAGAGACCGTAGATCAGCAGGGCCAGGCCGGGCAGGAGCAGCACCAGGCCGGTCACGTCGAGTTTGGCCGCGGCCGAGGGGGCGACCGGGTTGCGCACCTTGGCCAGCACCAGCGCGATGGTGAGCACGCAGAACGGCACGTTGATGAAGAAGATCCAGCGCCAGCTGACGTGGTCGACCAGGATGCCGCCGAGCGAGGGACCGATCAGCGGGGCGAACAGGGCCGGGACGGTGACGATGGACATCAGCCTGCCCAGTCGCCTGGGCCCGGCCGCCTGGGCCAGCAGCGCCTGGCCGACCGGGACCGCCAGGCCGCCACCGACGCCCTGGATCACCCGGAAGACGATCATGCTGGAAGCGGACCAGGCCAGTCCGGAGAGCAGTGAGCCGATCAGGAAGACGGCCTGGGCGAAGATGACCGTCTGCTTCGCGCCGAACCGAGCCGTGGCCCAGCCACTCATCGGGATCGCCGCGGTGATCGCGAGCAGGTACCCCGTCACCACCCACTGGACGGTGGGCAGGTCGGTGTTGAACACCTTGGCGAGCGGCCCGATGGCGACGTTGATGATGGTCGCGTCCAACAGACTGGCGAAGCCGCCTAACGCCATGATGCCGCTGAGCCACCAGAGTTCTGGAGTGATGCGGTCGGAGGCGGCCGTCTCGGCCGGCGCCTGGGCTGTGTTCACGAGTGGTCTTCCCCTTCGATGCTCGACCCCGGAGCGTCATGGTTCCACAACACTTGTCATCTGCGCAACAGTTGTCGAATAGTTCGCTCCGGGGCCTGCCGCCGGGGCCGATGACGCGGCGGCGAGCAGCTGCTCCGCGATCGCGTCGAGGATCCGCCGGCCCGACTCCGCCAGGAAGAAGTGGCCGCCGGGCACCCACGAGAGGTGGAAGCCGGCCGTGGTCTCCGCCGCCCAGCCGGCCATGGCGGCCGCGGTGGCCATCGGGTCGGCGGCGCCCACGAACCCGCGGATCGGCACGGTCAGCCGCTCGCCCGGCCGCGGTCGGTAACCCGCGAAGACGGCCAGGTCGGCCCGGAGCACCGGCAGCACCCGGGCCAGCAGTGTCGGCCGGGCCAGCACGCTCTGCGGAGTGCCGCCGGCGCGCCGCAGCCACCCGGTCAACTCGGCGTCCGAGCCACGCCACTCCGGCTCGGCGCGCAGCGAGTTCGGCGCCACGGCGGCACCGACGAAGAGCGCGAGCGGCCGGCGCGAACGGGGCGAGCGGGCCAACTCGTGTGCCAGGGCGAGGCCGACGATGCCGCCCATGCTGTGGCCGTAGATCCCGTAGGGGCGGTCCAGGTACGGCTCCAGGGCGCCGGCGAGCTCCTTGGCCAGCACCCGGGCGTCGTCGAACGGAGGCTCGGCGAGCCGCCGTTCGCGCCCGGGCAGTCGCACCGCGAGGACCTCCACCTCGGCGGCGGCCCCCACCGCGCCGCCGGGTGCCGCGCGCTGCCAGTCGCGGTAGATCCCCGCGCCGCCGCCCGCGAACGGCAGGCAGAACAGCCGGACCGGCCGCGCCGGACCGAGCCCGGCCGCCGGCCGGATCCAGGGATCCCGTGCTCCGCCCACTCCCGCCCCCGCCGCCATCCGACCGCCCCTCTCCGTCCAGCCGCCCGGATGCGCCACCCCGACCGGGCCGTCGCCCCCGACCGTGCCACCGCCCACCCGGTCCACGCAGCCGCGAACGAGCTGACCGTGCGAGGGCCGCGGGGGTGACCCGGGTGACCTGACCGGTCGGGTACCTCGATGTGCGCTCCGCCGCGCCTTCGCAGGGGCAGTCCGTTCGAGGGGTAACGACACCGGCGCAGCGGGCGAGACTCGGTCAGCGAACGTCAATTCCCCGAGCCGATAGGTGGATCATGAGAGCAAGTTCCGGCGGGACGGCGGTCCGCCTGGCGCGGCTGTCCCGCCACTGCGACGAGCGCTTCCTCTTCGTACCGATGGATCACTCGGTGGGCGACGGCCCCATCGTCGCCGCTTCGCGCTTCAACGCACTGGTCCGCACCGCGGTGGAGGGGGGTGCGGACGCCGTCGTGGTGCACAAGGGACGGGCCGCGAGCATCGACCCGGCCCTGCTGCGGGACTGCTCGCTGATCGTGCACCTGAGTGCCAGTACCGCCCACGCGCCCGACGTCGACGCCAAGGTGCTGGTCGGTGACGTCGAGGAGGCGATCCGGCTGGGCGCCGACGCGGTGAGCGTACACGTCAACATCGGCTCCGACACCGAGAGCCGGCAGCTGGCCGACCTCGGTTCGGTGGCCGAGGCCTGCCGACGCTGGAACGTGCCGCTGCTGGCGATGGTGTATCCGCGCGGCCGGCGGATCGCCGATCCGCACGACCCGCTGCTGCTCGCCCACGTCGTCAACGTGGCCGCCGACCTCGGTGCCGACCTGGTGAAGACCACCTGGTCGGCGCCACTGGAGCGGATGGCGGAGGTGGTGGCCAGCTGCCCGATCCCGGTGCTGGCGGCCGGCGGTCCGAGTGACCGCGGCGTCGACCCGGCCGCCTTCGCCACCGGCGTGATGGCGGCCGGTTGCGCCGGACTCGCCGTCGGGCGCGCCTTCTTCGAGAGCGGCTCGCCCGCCCGCGTCATCCGCGCGCTGTCCGCCGTGGTGCACCAGGCCCCGGCCGGTACCCACGACGGCTCGCTGACCGCCGACGGGCTCAGCCCGATCCAGCCCGTCCCGGTCCGCTGAGCGGACGGCCGGGGTCCTCGTGACGGCCCCGGCCCCGGCTCCGGCCGGCGCAGCGCTTCGCACAACCATCGACGGAGACACCGCAATGCATGAAGAGACCCGTGAGTTCATCCTGACCGTGATCAGGGACGTGATCAACCTCCCGTTGCCCGACCGGGTCGAGGACGACCTGCCGCTCGGCGAGGAGGGCCTGGGCCTGGAGTCGCTCGCCATGATCGAGCTGGTGCTCCAACTCGAGGCCCGGTTCGGCATCGAGCTGCCCGAGGAGGAACTCGACCCGGCCGTCGTCGCGGACCTCGGCTCGCTGGTGGCGACCGTGGTCGACCGGCGGTCGGCACCGGCGGTCGGCAGCGTGGCCCGGTGATCGCGGAGGTCGAGGTCGTCCGCCTCCTGGAGGACGGCGGCCTGCCCCTCGGCGACTGGCACAGCGACACCGAACTCGTCCTCGACTCGCTCACCTTCACCTGGCTGGTCCACCTGCTGGAGGAGCGCCACGGGATCGTCGTCGCCGAGGAGGACGAGGAGGAGCTGGCCGCCAGTGAGTCCGTGGGCGCGTTGCACCGCAACCTGCTCCGGCTGCTGCCCGCCGGTGCCGGCCGGGAGGAGGCCCACCGTGCCCGCTGAGGTGGCGATCACAGGCTTCGGCGTGCTGACCGCCTTCGGGTTCGGCGCCGACGCGCTGCGCCAGGGCGTCTTCGCGGGCAGGCCCGGATTCGTCCCCGTCACCCGCTTCGACCCGACGCCCTTCCACGCCGACCGGGCCGCCACCTACCAGGGCGCCGGCCCGGAGATCCCGGGCGTCCCGGTCGAGCCCGGGTACACGCCCACCCAGGCCGAGGTGCTGCACGCGTGCACCGCCGAGGCGCTGCGGATGGCGGGCACCGACGCCCTCGGTGCCCCCGTCCTGCTGGGCACCAACGGGGACCACGCGGCGGCCCGGCGGTTCTGGACCGACCACGCCGAGGGGAGCACCGACCCGCGGACCCTGGACAGCCTGCCCGCCGCGCTGCCGCACCGGATCGGCGAGGCGTTCGGCCTCGGCACCCCGCGGCTGGCCTTCGTCAACGCCTGCGTCGCCTCGACCAACGCGATCGCGCACGGTGCCGAGCTGATCCGGCGCGGAACGGTGGACACGGCGGTGTGCGGCGGCGCCTACCTGGTCACGGAGGACGTGTTCGCCAAGTTCGACTCCGGCAAGGCGCTGAGCCGGGAGGGAGTCGTGCGCCCGTTCGCGGCGGGCCGGGCCGGGCTGCTGCAGGGCGACGGCGCGGCGGTGCTGGTCCTGGAGTCCGCCGAGCGCGCCCGCCGGCGCGGGGCCGAGGTGCTGGCCGAGCTGGCCGGTTGGGGCCTGGCGGCCGACTCCTACCACGTCATCAAGCCGCACCCGCGCGGCGAGGGGCTGGCCAGGGCGGCCACCACCGCGCTGCGCCGGGCGGGGCTGGCGCCGCGGGAGATCGGCTACGTCAACGCGCACGGGACCGGCACCCCACTGAACGACGTGGCCGAGACGGCGGCGCTGCACCGGCTCTTCGGCCCGCACGCGCCGAACGTGCCGGTGAGCTCCACCAAGAGCAGCACCGGCCACATGCTCGAAGCGACCGGCGCGGTGGAGGCGGTGATCACGCTGCTCGCGCTGCGGGACGGCGTGTTGCCGCCCACCATCGGCTACCGGGAGCCGGATCCGGCCTGCGACCTGGACTACGTGCCGAACCTGGCCCGCCCGGCCCGGGTCCGCCACGCGCTCTCGCTCAACGCCGCCTTCGGCGGGGTGAACGCCGCCCTGGTGCTGAGGCGGGTGTGAGCGCCGTGCGCAAGCCACCACTCAAGACCGACGCGCAGCTCGCGGAGGGGAACCCGATGCAGACACCACTCGAACAGCCGCTGGTCGTCGTGGCCGGAGCGTGCCTGGCCCCGTGGGGGCCGGCCGCCGACGGCCTGCCCGGTGCCGCACCGGTCGAACTGCCCAACGTCCCGGGCTTCGTGACCTCGCGGTTCAGCCCGCTGGTCGCCACCGTCACGGACGCCTGCCTCGGTGGGCCGCAGGCCGGATCCGGCCTGTCGGCCGCCCGCGCCGAGCGGACCGCGATCGTGCTGGCCACCGTGTTCGGGGACACCACCACCCTGGACACCGCGAGCCGGCGGATGGTCGAGGGCCAGGTGCACAGCCCGCTGCTGTTCTTCCAGTCGGTGACCACCTCCGTGCTCGGCCACCTCAGCAAGCGGTACGGCATCACCGGCCCGATCAGCTGTGTCTCCGCCCGTGCCGAGCCGGCCCCGGAGGCGCTGCGACTGGCCGAGGTCATGCTGGACGACGACTGGCTCGACCAGGTGCTGGTGATCGGCGTGGAGATCGCGGCCAACGAACGCGTCGACTGGGTCCGGGGGCACCTGGGCGACGCGTGCCCGCTCGACGCGCCGCCGCGGGGCGAAGCCGCCGTGGCGCTGCTGCTGCGCCGGGCCGGCGCGGACGACCCCGGCGGGACGGCCACCCGGGCCGACGCCACCGCGTCCGTGCTCTCCGCCTACGGCTGGCTGGCCCCGCTGGCCGCGCTCTGCCCCCAGGCCGGGCGGCAGCCCGCCGCCTGATGTCCCGACCGATCCCACCCGAGGAGTTCCCGTTGGACCGAATCAGCTTCGGCGCCTTCCTCTCACCGCTGCACCCGCTGGGTGAGGACCCGGCGCTGGCCCTCTGGCGCGACCTGGAACTGGCCGAATGGCTGGACCAGTTGGGCTACCAGGAGCTCTGGGTCGGCGAGCACCACTCGGCCGGCTGGGGCACGGTCAGCTCGCCCGAGTTGTTCATCGCCACCGCCGCCGAGCGGACCAGACACATCCGGCTCGGCAGCGGCGTGGTCAGCCTGCCGTACCACCACCCGTTCATGGTCGCCTCGCGGGCCGTCCAGCTGGACCACCTGACCCACGGACGCTTCACCCTCGGTGTCGGAGCCGGCTCGATCCCGTCCGACATGCACATGCTCGGCATCGACCCGGCGGACACCCGCCGTCGCACCGCGGAGTCGCTGGAGGTGATCCACCAGCTGCTGACCGGCGAGGAGCCGGTCACCCGGCGCACCGACTGGTTCGAACTGCGGGACGCCAGGCTGCAGTTGCGTCCGCGCTCGGCGGCCGGGCTGCCGATGGCGGTGTCCAGCGCGGTCTCCCCGTTCGGGATGCGGCTGGCCGGACAGTACGGGATCAGCCCGCTCTCCTTCGGCGTCCCGCCCCGGCCGGGCGCCTCGATCGACGACCTGGCCGGCCAGTGGCGGTACGCCGAGGAGTCGGCGGCCGAGCACGGACGCGCGCTCGACCGCGCCGACTGGCGGGTCGCCCTGTCGGTGCACGTCTCGGAGAGCCGCGCGCGGGCGCTGGACGAGCTGGTCGACGGCTGGATGCGCTACCGCAACGAGTACTGGAGCCTGGTCGGCGCGCCGCCGGTGGACTCGCGGGCGGCGGCCCGCAAGGCGCTGGAGGAGCTGATCGACCGGCGCGCCACGATCATCGGGTCGGTGGACGAGTGCGTCGCGGCGCTGCGGGACGTGCAGAAGACCACCGGCGGGTTCGGCCGGCTGCTGGTCACCGTGCTGGACTGGACGGACCGGGCGGCGCTGAAGCGCAGTTTCGAGCTGCTGGCCCGTTTCGTGGCACCCCGGTTCAACGGCGCGCTGAACGGAGTCGCCGGGTCGTACGCGTGGGTCTCGGAACAGGCCCGGGCCCAGGCGGCCGCCCGCTAGGGAAGGGGGGGGGGGGGGGGGGGGGGGGGGGGGGGGGGGGGGGGGGGGGGGGGGGGGGGGGGGGGGGGGGGGGGTGGTGCGGGG
>NZ_JBVHLF010000030.1:0-53399 GCF_055559155.1 Kitasatospora sp. NPDC024654 | reverse complement strand
TCGCCGTCTCTCCCCCCCCCCTCCCCCCCCCCCCCCCCTCCCCCCCTTCCTCCCCCCCCCCCCCCCCCCCCCCCCCCCCCCCCCCCTCCCCCGCCGGCTCACCCGCCGTACCAGGTCACCAGTTCGCGCTTGAGCACCTTGCCGCTGGGGCCGAGCGGCAGCGCGTCGGTGAACTCCACCCGGCGCGGGTACTTGTAGGCGGCCAGCCGCTCCTTGCTCCAGGCCACGATCTCCGCCCGCAGGGTGATCCCGGGGCGGGCGCCGGGCCGGGCCACCACCACCGCACAGACCTCCTCGCCGTGGACGGAGTGCGGCAGGCCGATGACGGCCACCTGGGCGATGGCCGGGTGGCGCATCAGCACCTCCTCGACCTCGCGGGGGTACACGTTGTACCCGTTGCGCAGCACCATGTCCTTCTTGCGGTCGACGACGGTGAGATAGCCGTCCGGGTCCTTGGTCCCGAGGTCGCCGGAGCGCAGCCAGCCGTCCACCAGCACCTCGGCGGTGGCCTCGGGGCGGTTGAGGTAACCGGCCATCACGTTGTGGCCGCGCACCACGATCTCCCCGACCTCCCCGGCGGGCAGCAGTTCGATCCGGCCCTCCAGCTCGGGTCTGGCGATCTCCACGTCGACGCCCCAGACCGGCTTGCCGACCGTGCCGGGGCGGGTGGGCCAGGCGCGCTGGTTGTAGGCGACCACCGGCGAGGCCTCGGTGAGGCCGTAGCCCTCGTAGACGGTGCAGCCGAAGACCTGCTGGAACTCCTCAAGGATCCGCACCGGCAGGGCGGCGCCGCCGGAGAAGGCCCGGTCCAGGGCGGGTCGCCGCGGGTCCCCGGCCGCGGCGTCGAGCAGGGCCGCGTACATCGACGGCACTCCCATGAACACCGTGCAGCCGCGGGTCACCATGAGGTCGAGCGCCCGCGCCGGGTCGAAGCCGGCCGTCAGCACCATGGTGGCGCCGGCCCGGAAGCAGGCACCCATGCCGCAGATCTGGCCGAAGGTGTGGAACAGCGGCAGGACGGCCAGCAGCACGTCGTCAGCCGTGAAGTCGAACGGCGAGAGCATCGTCACCGCGATGTTCATGGTGACGTTGAGGTGGGTGAGCATGGCGCCCTTGGGGTGCCCGGTGGTGCCGGAGGTGTAGAGGACCACGGCCAGGTCGCCGGGCTCGCGCGGCAGGTAGTGGCCGATCGGGTCGGCCCGCTCGGCGAGCGCGTCCAACCGTGCCGATCCCCGCCGCTCGTCGGCGACGGCGGTACGGACGGTGAGCACCGGCACCTCGGCCGCCTCGGCGCCCTTGCCGCCCTCCGCCAGCAGCGACCCGGCACAGACCAGCGCCCTGGCGCCGGAGTCGCGCAGCACGTAGGCGATCTCCTCCGCCCTGAGCAGCGCGTGCACCGGCACCACGACCGCGCCGATCGCCAGGGCGCCGTAGTACGCCATCGGGAACTCCGCCGAGTTGGGCAGCAGCAGCGCGACCCGGTCGCCGGGGCCGACCCCGTGGTCGGCCAGTACGGCCGCGTACTTGCGTGCCTGGTACCAGAGTTGTCGGTATGTCAGGTTTTCCTCGTCGAGCACGATCGCCGGGTGGTCCGGGCACCGGGCCGCGGACTCCGCGAGGACCGCCGCCACCGAGAGAGACATCAGCACTCCGCTCATGGATCGTCGTCCGGCCGGCGGCGGTTCACCACCGGCCCTGGAGAACCGTCGACGCCGACCGACCGCGGAACCCGTCCGGCCGGCGCCGACGCTTGGCACTTCGTCCGCACAGGGAGCTCAGAGGGTGGACCGCTGCCCGGCGCGCGGGATGCCGAGGTCCTGCCAGACGCCCTCGATCGCCTCGGCGAACTTCTCGACGTCGCCGGTGGTGTGGGTGGCGGAGGGGGCGACCCGCAGGATCTCCTCGCCGGCCCGCACGCTCGGCGCGTTGATCGGCTGGACGTAGATCCCGTGGCGCTCCAGCAGCAGGGCGGACGCCTGCCGGCAACGAGCGTCGTCACCGACGAAGAGGGAGACGATGTGGGATCCGTCCGACAGGAACGGGATGTCCCGCTCCCTGAGCAGCCGGTGCAGCAGCCGGGCGTTGGTCGCCAGTCGGGTGCGCTCCTGGTCCGAGGAACGCAGGTGCTGGACGGCCGCCAGGGCGCCGGCGGCGGTGGCCGGCGGGATGGAGGTGGTGAAGATGAAGCCGCGGGAGAAGCTCCGCACCGCCTCGACCAGCACGGCCGGGCCGGCGATGTAGCCGCCGGCGGTGCCGAACCCCTTGGCCAACGTGCCCATCACGACGGTGAACTCGTCGGCGATGCCGGCGCGGGCCGCGATGCCGGCACCCTGCGGGCCGTACATCCCGACCGCGTGCACCTCGTCGACGAAGGTGGTCGCCTCGTACCGCCGGGCGAGCTCGGCGATCTCGGCGAGCGGCGCGACGTCGCCGGACATCGAGTACACCGACTCCAGGACGATCAGCTTGGGTCGCTCGGGATCGGCGGCGGCCAGCAGCTCCGCCAGGTGCGCCACGTCACTGTGCCGGAAGATCCGCTTCTCGGCCCCGGAGTGGCGCAGCCCGTCGATGATCGAGGCGTGGTTGAGCTCGTCCGAGAAGACCAGGGTGCCGGGCGCCCGGCCGGCCAGCACGGTCAGCGAACCGTCGTTGGCGGTGTAGCCGGAGGAGAAGACCAACGCCGCGTCCTTGCCGTGCAGCGCCGCGAGTTCGCGCTCCAGCAGCACGTGGTAGTGGTTGGTACCGGCGATGTTGCGGGAGCCGCCGGACCCGGCGCCGAACGCGTCCACGGCGTTCCTGGTCGCCTCCAGGACGAGCGGGTGCTGGCCCATGCCCAGGTAGTCGTTGCTGCACCAGACGCTGATCTCCAGGTCGCCACCGCCCGGTTCCGGTCGCGCGACCGCGCTGGGGAACCGGCCGGCCCGCCGGCCGATCTCCAGGAAATCCCGCCGCTGGGTGCCGAGCTCCCCCAACTCGCGCGCGAAGAAGTCCAGGTGCTTGTTCATCGAGTCAACTCGCTCTCTGTGTAAGGAGTCGGCGCGGTCTCGCGGGACCGCAGCCGCGGCTTGTCGGGCTTGCCCGAGGCGTTCAACGGCAACTCGGAGAGCAGCAGGACCTCTTCGGGCACGTGCAGGGCGGACAGCGCCGCACCCACCCGCACCCGGACGCCCTCGGCGGTGACCCGCGCACCGGGCTGCGGCACGATCGCCGCGTGCAGGTGCTCGTTGTTGTCCAGGTCGCGCACCCCGTACACGACAGCCTGCGCCACCTCCGGCATCGCCAGGAGCTCGCGCTCGACGACGGCCGGGTAGACCTTGACGCCGCCGGTCTTCACCACGTCGGCGACCCGGTCCAGCAGGTGCAGGTAGCCGCGCTGGTCGAACCGGCCGATGTCGCCGGTGCGGTACCAGCCGTCGCGCAGCACCAGCGCGCTGAGCGCCGGGTCCGCCCAGTAGCCGGACATCAGGTGCGGGGAGCGCACCCAGACCTCGCCCACCGCGCCGACCGGCAGCCGTTGCCCGGTGTCCTGGTCGCGGACGGTGACCTCGACCTCGGGGAACGGGCGGCCGACGGTGTCCAGCAGCGTCGGGTCCTGGTGGTCACCCGGGTCGAGCAGGGTGATCCGGCCGCTCTCGCTGGTGCCGTACCCCTGCACCAGGACCGCGCCGAAGACCGCGTTCGCCTCGGCGAGGCGGGCCGGCGCCGCCGCGCTGCCGCTGTAGACGAGCTGGCGCAGCGAGGACAGGTCGGCGGGCTCGGCGCGGTTCTGGTCGAGCACCTGGTAGAGGTGGGCGGTGGCCAGGAAGGTCCGGGTGATCCGGTGCTCGGCGACGGCCCGCAGCAGGGCGGCCGGTTCCAGTCGCTCGTGCAGGAAGACGGCACCGCCGGCGGCGAGCACCGCGTCGGCCATCGGACCGACGGTGTGACTGAGCGGGGTGGCGACCAGCAGCCTGGCCTCCGCGCCCTCGGCGACCGACGCCTCGGTGGCCCGTACCGCGCTCTCCCAGGCCCGGGCCGGCAGGCTGATGCCCTTGGGCCGACCGGTGCTGCCGCTGGTGAACGTGATCAGCGCGAGCGCCTCCGGCTGCCAGGCGGCGGCCGGCTCGGCGCCGTCGGGCTCGGCCGGGGGCGCCGGGGCGGCCTCGCCGACGCCCACCCCGAAGCCGGTGACCGCGATCCGGCCGCGCGCCCGGTCGGCCAGCAGCCGTGCGCGATCGAGGTGCCGCGGGTCGGTGAACAGCACGGCGGCGGAGGTGTCCAGCAGGATGCGCAGCTGGGCGTCGGCGGCCAGCGGCCGCGTGGTCGAGCCGGGGTTGGTGGAGCGCAGGTAACAGACCGCACCGCCCAGCAGGTGGGCCGCGTAGCGCACCACGAGCATGTCCGGACTGTTCGGCGCGACCAGGACACCGACCACGCGGCCGGGCCCGACACCCAGCCGACGCAGGGCGTGCGCGGCTCCGGTGACGGCGCGGGCCAGCTCGGCCGCCGGAACGGTCCGCCCGTGCCAGTGCAGGGCGGTACGGTCCGGGTCGGCGGCCAGCGCGGACATGATCCGGGCGGCGTAGCCGTGGTGCCCTGTCCACCAGCCATCCGCAGCAGCCATGGTGACCTCCGATTCAGCGCGCGACGACGTGCGCTTCGGCACCGCGGTCGGTGCGGCGCCAGGACAGCTTCCCGGCGTCGCCGGGTGGCGGAAAGATTCGGACGGGCTGCCTGATCGGGGCGGCTGAGCAGCGCGCGACGGCTCGGGCGGGCCGGCGGCGGGTTGGGGGTAGCCGGTCGGCCAGGGTGGCACCTCGTCGGCCGGGGTCCGGTCGAGCAGCCCTATCGAGCCTGTCCCGGACCGGTGCCCGCTGGCAGAGTTCGAAGCCCCGAGGCGCCGGGTACCGCCGGACGCCCGGGCACCGGCTCACCTCCGTTGGCGGACTCCGCCGTACCCGCGCAGTAGGGATGATCTCGTTGAAATTCGCCTGGGTTGATCTCCGTTCCACCGCTGCGGAGCAGCGCGAGGCAGTCGTCGACGCCGCGATCCACGCACGGCTGGCCGGCGTCCTCGACGACCGGCTGGACACGCTCGCCACGCTGCCGCCGACGGTTCAGAAGGTCCTGCTGGCCGAGCCCGGCACGGCCCTCGCACCGGAGGCCGACGAGGTCGCCGACGTCGTGCTCACCCGGGTCGCGACCGTCGCCGAGCTGGACCGGCTGAAGCTGACCGCCGGGAAGGCCACCGGCGCCTTCGTCGAGGTGATCGACGACGCCACCCTCATGGTCGCCTGCGCCGCCGCCCAGACGCTGGCACACACCGTGGTGAGGTTCCGCGACCCCACCAAGATCCCGCTGGAGATCGTGATCGCGGCGGCCGACCGGAGCTCCGGACGGCTGATCTGCGAGGCGGCCGACCTGGAGGAGGCCGGCATCATCGTCGACGTCCTGGAGAAGGGCTCGGACGGCCTGCTGCTGGCGCCCCGGGACGCCAACGACGTCTTCGGCCTCACCACGCTGCTCGGCTCCAGCACGCCGGACCTCGAACTGACCACCCTCACGGTGGAGTCCATCGAGCACAACGGCCTGGGCGACCGGGTCTGCGTCGACACCTGCACGCACTTCGCGCAGGACGAGGGCATCCTGGTCGGCTCGTACGCCCACGGCTTCGTGCTGTGCGTCAGCGAGACCCACCCACTGCCGTACATGCCGACCCGCCCGTTCCGGGTCAACGCCGGCGCCCTGCACTCCTACGTCCTCGGCGCGGACAACCGCACCAACTACCTCAGCGAGCTGAAGGCCGGCAGCACCGTGCTGGGTGTGACGGCCGACGGCCGGACCCGACGGATCGTGGTCGGCCGGGTGAAACTGGAGTCCCGCCCGCTGCTGACCGTCCGGGCGAAGGCGGAGAACGGCACCGAGGTCAGCCTGACCCTGCAGGACGACTGGCACGTGCGGGTGCTCGGCCCCGGCGCGACCGTCCTCAACTGCACCGAGCTGAAGCCCGGTGACCAGCTGCTCGGCTACCTCGCCACCGACAAGCGCCATGTCGGCTGGCCGGTGGGCGAGTTCTGCATCGAGAAGTGAGCCACGAGGGGACGTGTGATGACCGACGGCACGGACTTCGAGACGTGGTTCGGCACGCTCCTGGCGGGCGCCGCCCGCCAGGACGCGGCCTGGGCCACCCATGGTGAGACCGTGGTGAGCCACCGGACCCTGCAGGCCGAGGTGGACCGGGCCCGCGGGATCCTGCGGGCGCACGGCGTCACCGCGGGCAGCACGGTGGCGGTCCAGGTGTTGCCGAGCTTCACCCTGCTCTGGTCGCTGTTCGCGCTGTGGACCTCCGGCGCCCAGGTGATGCTGCTCGACCCGCGGCTCACCGCCGCCGAAACCGTTCGGCTGCTGGAGCTGTGCGAGCCGCAGTTCCACCTCACCTCCGGTACCGCGGCCCAGGTCTTCACGCCGTTCCGGGCCGAGTGCGAGGTCGTGGTGGAGCGCCGCCCGCTGGGCCGGCCCGCGCAGGGCGCCCACCGGCTGATCCAGTTCTCCTCCGGTTCCACCGGCCTGCCCAAGGTGATCGGGCGCACCGGCGACTCGTTGCGCGCCGAGGTGGACCGCTTCGGGCAGTTGCCCGAGATGCCGGGACGCGGCGAACACGTCCTGTTGCTCAGCTCGTTGGCGCACTCCTTCGGTCTGCTCGGCGGGGTGCTGCACGCGCTGTCGGCCGGCGCGGTGCTGCACTTCGCGGGCAGCCTGCGGCCGCACGAGCTGCGGCGGGTGCTGACCGGGCGGCGGGTCAACGCGGTGTTCGGCGTCCCGGCCCACTTCCACCTGCTGAGCCGGATCCCGGCCCTGCCCGCCCTGCCGGACCTGCGGCTCGCGGTCTCCGGCGGCGAGCCCCTGCCCGGCGAGGTCTACGACCGTTTCCGCGAGCAGTACGGCGTGCGGATCGGCCAGGCGTACGGCATGACCGAGGCCGGCATCATCGCCACCGACCTGACCGGTCGAGAAGCGCCGCCCGCCGTGGGCCTGCCCGCGCCCGGGATGCGGACCGCCGTGGTGGACGGGACGCTGCGGGTGCGGCTGCCCGAGAACCCGTACCTGCACGCCGATCTCGGCGACCGGTACGTGGACGGCTGGTTGAACACCCGGGACCGCTGCACGGTCCGGGCCGGCACCGGCGTGCTGGAGATCACCGGCCGGGCGGACACCATGGTGGCGATCGGCGGGCTCAAGGTCGACCTGACCGAGGTGGAGGCGGTGCTCGCGGAGCACGCCGCGATCTCCGAGGTGGTGGTCGTCTACGGTGAGGCCATCGAGGCCCACCTGGTGGTCCAACGGGATCTACCCAGGGCGGAGTTGCTGGCGTGGTGCAAGGAACGGCTGAGCCCGTACAAGATCCCCAAGGCGTTCCACTTCCGGACCGCGCTGCCGCGCACCTCCAACGGGAAGCTGGTGCGCAACCGGGAGTTGCTGCACTCCGCCGCCGAACGCGGCCGGCAGGTGACGGTCCGGTGATCGACCGTGGCTTCCGGGGCGCCCGGCCGGAACCCTTCACGGTGGACGTGGAGCGCGGTCGGCTGCGGTTCTTCCACCAGGTGCTGGGCACGGTGGACCAGGTGTTCACGGATCCGGCCGCCGCCCGGGCGGCCGGACACCCGGACCTGCCGGTTCCGCCCACCTTCCTGTTCGGCCTCGAACTGGAGGACCCGGCCGATCTGTTGACCGAGATGGGCGTCGACCTCGCGCGCGTGCTGCACGTGGAGCAGGGCTTCGTCTACCACCGCACGGCGCACGCGGGCGAGCGGCTCACCTTCGCCTCGGTGATCACCGATCTGTACCAACGGCAGGGCGGCGCACTGGAGTTCATCGTGCGTGACACCGCGGTCACCGACGCCGCGGGCGAGCCGGTGGCCGATCTGCACCAGGTGATCGCGGTCCGCCGCGTCGCACCGGAGGAGGCGGGATGACCGAGTTCAGCCTGGCCGGGGCCGAAGTCGGGGACGAGCTACCGGAGTTGCCCGAGCAGACGGTCACCCGGGCCCTGCTCGCGCTGTTCGCCGGCGCCTCGGGCGACCACAACCCGATCCACGTCGACAGCGACGTGGCCCGCGCGGCCGGCCTGGACGACGTGATCGCGCACGGCATGCTGTCGATGGGTCTGCTCGGGCGGCTGCTCACCGAGTTGGTGCCGGTCCAGGACCTGCTCTCCTTCCGGGTCCGCTTCTCGGCGGCCACCCCGGTGCACGCACGGCTGCGCTGCACCGCCGTGGTACGGGCCCTCGAGGACGACGGCACCGAACGCCGGGCGCGACTGGGTCTGGCCGTGCGGATCGTCGACGGCCCGCTCACCGTGCGGGGAGACGCGCTGGTGCGCCTCCCGAAGGCCCCCTGACGAGTTCGGCACCGGCGCGGCCGGGCGGCCGACGGAATCAACCGCCGGCCGGCTGGCCGCGCCCGGCCTCACCGCCCGGTTTCAGTGCCCCATGCCGAGGCCGCCGTCCACCGGAATGACCGCACCGGTGACGTAGGCCGCCTCCGCCGAGGCCAGCCAGAACACCGCCTCGGCGACCTCCTCCGACCGACCGGCGCGGCCGAGCGGCACCTCGGAGAGGATCCTGCTCCGCCGCTGCTCGCTGAGCTGCTCGCTCATGTCGGTCTCGACCAGGCCGGGGGCGACCACGTTGACGGTGATCCCGCGCGGCCCGAACTCACGGGCCAGGGAACGTGCCAGGCCCACCATGCCGGCCTTGCTGGCCGCGTAGTTGGCCTGGCCGGCCGACCCGTTCAGCCCGGCCACCGAGGACATCAGGATCATCCGCCCGCGCCGCATCCGCACCATCTCCGTGGCCGCCTGCCGGCTGGTCCGGAACGCGCCCCCGAGGTTGGTGTCGAGCACCCGCCGGAACTGCTCGTCGTCCATCCGCATCAGCAGCCCGTCCTCGGTGATGCCGGCGTTGGCCACCACCACCTCGACCGGCCCGTGCGCCGCCTCGGCCTCGGCGAAGGCCCGGGCCACCGAGGCGGGGTCCGTCACATCGCAGATGACTCCGAACAGGCCCTCGGGAGCGCCGGAACCCCGGTGGGTGACGGCCACCCGGTCCCCGTTCGCGGCGAACCGGCGGGCCACGGCCAGGCCGATGCCGCGGTTGCCACCGGTCACCAGCACGGAACGTGTCATGGCTTCTGCTCCTTCTTCGTCAGGGCTTCATCGGGGTGCTTCGAACGGCGTGCGGAACGCTCGGAACGGGCCGGGCCGGCTCAGCACCGCTCGGCCGGCCCGGTGTAGGCGCCGCGGTGGTGCACGAGCGGTCGCCGGGCCGGCTCGGGCGCGTGCAGCGTGTCGACCCGGCCGAGGAACAGGACGTGGTCGCCGCCCGGGTAGCGGTGCTCGGTGCGGCACTCCAGCGAGAGCACCGCGTCGGGCAGCAGCAGGTGTCCGCCGGCGCCGACCACTCCTCCCAGCCGGTCCTCGGCGGCCCGGCCGCGCGGACGGTCGCGGGCCGCGAAGTCGCCGGCCAGCTCGGTCTGGTCCACGGTCAGGACGTTCACGGCGAAGCCGCCGGCCCGGTCGATGGCGGCGACCAGCCGCCCGGTGCTGCCGAGGCTCACCAGGACGAGCATCGGATCCAGCGAGATCGAGGTGAGCGAACCGACCGTCACCGCCTCGGCCTGCTCGCCGCTGCCGACCGTGACCACGGCGACGCCGGTGGGCAGCAGGCCCATCGCCCGGCGGAACTCCGTCGGCCCCGGCGCCGGCCCCAGCTGGTGGCCGGCGCCGGCCGGGGCGCCCGGCCGCTGGGCTGTGTGCGTGGACATGGATCCGCCTTTCGGTTCAGCGCTTGCTGACCAGGCAGGTCAGCCGGGCGGTGCAGGTGGGCCGGCCGCGGCTGTCGGTGATCTCGACCTGGTAGGTGGCCACCTGGTCGCCCCGGTGCAGCGGGGTGCAGATCCCGGTCACGATGCCGCTGCGGGCGGACCGGTGGTGCGTGCAGGACAGTTCGAGTCCCGCGACCGCGCCGCGGGGCGCCACGTACAGCCCGGCCGCCAGTGACCCGAGGGTCTCGGCGAGGACGGCGTTGGCGCCGCCGTGCAGCCAGCCGAAGGGCTGCCGGTTGCCCGCGACGGGCATGGTGCCGACCATCCGGTCCGGGTCCCACGAGGTGATCTCGATGCCCATCCGGGCGATCAGCTGCTGGTCGACCAGTGCGGGCGGCACCGTCAGGATGCTGCGGTGCACCGGGCCCGGGGCCGATCCGGCCCCCTCCGCCTCCAGGGCGTTGCTCTCCATCGGTCGCCTCTCCAGGGTCGCGGCTGAATACCCTGGGTACTTTCGCCCGCTCCGCCCGGGCCGCCAAGACCTGATCCAGGTAGCCGAACCTCACCACCGGAGCGAGGTCATCGGGCTGCACCTTCGGTCAGGGCAGTCGGGTCTTATCCCCCGCCATACGCTCACCGAGACTTCATGACGGCAGGGTCGGGCGAGACCGCGACCTCCGTTCCCACAGCCATCGGAGCATCCCTTGGAATCCGCCGTGTCCAGTTCGTCCGCGTCTCCCGGCCCCGGGTCCCCCGCTTCCGGAGCGCCCGGTTCCGAGACGCCCGGTTCCGGGGCACTCGGGTGGCCGGACTACCTGCACCGCCTGGGGTACTCCGGACCGCTGGAGCCGACCGTCGAGTGCCTGCGGGCGCTCACCTCGGCCCATCTGCTCGCGGTCCCGTACGAGATGTTGGACTCGCTGGACGGCGGCCTGCCGACGCTGGACCGCGCGGAGGCGTTCGACCGGGTGGTCCGTCGGCGGCGCGGTGGGACCTGCCTGGAGGCCACGCCACTGTTCGGCGAGTTCCTGCGCAGCCTCGGCTTCGAGGTGAAGCTGGTGGCCGGCCAGATGTGGCGGGTCGGCGGCGACTGGTGGCCGCACTGGGATCACCTGGTGATCGTCGTCGAGGCGCAGGACGAGAGCTGGCTGGTCGACGTCGGCTTCCTGATGCTCTCCCCGCTGGAGCCGCTGCGGATCGCCGACGAGCCGCAGCGGCAAGGCGGTTGGCAGTTCCGGGTGATCGAGGAGGACGGCTACCGAACGCTGCTGCGCGCGGGCGCCGACGGGATCTGGTCGCCGGTGTACCGCTTCGCCGACCAGCACCTGGAGGTCGCCGACTACGCCTGGATCATCGACTTCCACCTGGGGATCGAGGACTCGCCGCTGGCCGGGACGGTGCTCTGCTCGCGCGGGGTGCCCGACGGCAAGCTCGTGGTGATGGGCGACAACTTCCTGCGCGCCCGCGACGGCCGGCTGGAGCTGGAGTTCCTCGCCGACGCCACCGACGCCGAACGGGCCCTGGCGCAGGTGCTGCACGGCCATTCGCATCTGCTGGCGGGGGCGGTCGCGGCCTGGGAGAAGGCCAGGGCGAACCGTCGCGAGACCCGGCGGAAGCTCATCTGACCCCACCTCGTGAAAGTGAGTGGTAGACCCGCTATGGAGAACTTCGACACCGAGCCGCGGCCCTGGGGTGTGGGCATCCGGGCGATCGGCCGCCACCTTCCGGAGAAGGTGGTCAGCAACGCCGACCTGGAGGAGATCCTGCTCACCCGGGACGACTGGATCCGGGCGAACATCGGCGTGGAGAACCGCCGGATGGCCGCCGAGGGCGAGTGGACCTCCGATCTCGCCGCCGCGGCACTGCTGGAGGCCTGCGAGCGCGCCGGGATCACCCCGGCCGACGTCGACCTGGTCGTGTGCGGCACCTACACGCCCGACAACATGACGCCGCCCACCGCGATGCTCGTCATCCGGAAGTCCGGCGCGACCGGCGCGACCGGCTTCGACGTCAACAGTGGCGCCTGCCCCGGGGGCGTGTTCGCGCTCGACGTGGGTGCCAAGTACGTCGCCACCGGCCAGTTCCGCCGGGTCGCCGTGGTGCTGGCGGACGTCAGCACCCGGACCATGGACTGGAAGGACCCGGCCCCGGCGGTGATCTTCGGCGACGGCGCGGCCTGCTACCTGCTGGAACGGTGTCTGCCGGGCCGCGGGATCGGCACCACGCTGCTGCGCAGCGACCCGTCCGGCTACGAGTCGGTCTGGGTGGCCCGCGAGCAGCGCACGCGCCGCGACGGCACGCCGCTGCGCAGCGCCTTCGGCGACAACTTCGGTGCCCTCAACGGCAAGGCCGTGCACGACTTCGCGGTCGGCCGGGTGCCCGGGTTCATCCGGGAGGTGCTGGCCGCCGCCGGGCGGAGCGCCGACGACATCGACCTGTTCGCGCTGCACCAGGCGAACCTGTACATCCTGCGGGGCATCATGCGCGAGCTCGGCGTGCCGATGGACCGCACGGTCGTCAACATCCAGAAGTACGGAAACACTTCGGGCGCCAGCGTGCCCCTCGTGCTGCGCGAGGCAGAGGACCTCGGCCGGCTCTCGCCCGGCGACCAGGTGCTGCTCACCGCGTTCGGATCGGGCTTCAGCATGGGCTCCGCGCTGGTCCGCTGGTGTGGCCCGGAGGACTTCGAGCCCGCGCTGGCGGCGTCGTGAACCGATCTTCCGCAGAACGGACTTCGACGCTCCGGGGAGCACCGGCCGGCCTGCTCGGGCTGGGCTGCTACCTGCCGTCGCGAGCCGTCACCAACGAGATGATCTGTCAGCGGATCGACTCCTCGGACGAGTGGATCCGCAGCCGCTCCGGCATCCGGTTGCGGCACTGGGCCGCCCCGACGGAGACGGTGGAGTTCATGGCCGTCACCGCCGCCGAACGGGCGCTGGAGAACGCCGGGATCGCCGCCGGCCAGATCGGGTGCGTGATCGTCTCCACCGTCACGCACCTGCGCCAACTTCCCTCGCTGGCGGCCGCGGTCGCGGAGCGGATCGGTGCCGACGCGCCCGGGGCCTTCGACATCGCGGCCGGCTGTGCCGGTTTCTGCTACGGCCTGTCGCTGGCCTCCGACATGGTGGCCGCGGGCACCGCCCGGTACGTGCTGTTGATCGCCGTGGAACGGCTCTCGGACCTGACCGACCAGCAGGACAAGAGCACCGCCTTCCTGTTCGGCGACGGCGCCGGCGCGGTCGTGGTGGGGCCGAGCGAGCGGCCCGGTATCGGCCCGGTCACCTGGGGCTCGGACGGCTCCCAGAAGGACACCATCCGGCAGACGGCCTCCTGGGCCGCGCTGCGCGACACCCCGGGCACCCCCTGGCCGCGGATCACCATGGTCGGCCGCGAGGTGTTCCGGTGGGCCGCCTACCAGCTCGGCCCGGTCGCCCAGCAGGCGCTCGACCGGGCCGGGGTGACCGTCGACGACCTCGACTCGTTCATCCCGCACCAGGCCAACGACCGGATCACCGACCAGCTCGTCAGCGAGCTGAAGCTGCCCGGCCACGTCGCGGTGGCCCACAGCATCGAGACGCACGGCAACACCTCCGCCGTCTCCATCCCGCTGGCCATGCAGCAGCTGCTCGCCGCCGGCGCCGCCCGGCCCGGCGGGCTCGCCCTGCTGCTGGCCTTCGGCACCGGCCTGGTCTGGGCGGGCCAGGTGGTCCGGCTGCCGCTGAAGCCGGTCGGGCCACCCGTCCCGGCCACCGCCCCACCGTCCGTCAACACCCCTCAAGGAGATCGATCATGAGCACCGTTCAGAGCGACACCCTGCAGGTCCTCACGGAGATCCTGGACGAGGTCGCCGAGGTCCCGGCCGACCAGGTGACCCCGGAGGCCTCGTTCGTCGAGGACCTCCAGCTCGACTCGCTGTCCATCGTGTCGGTGTTCGTCCTGGTCCAGCGACGCTTCGGCGTCGATGTCCCGAACGACGTCTTCGACCGGCTCAGCACGGTCGGCCGCACGGTCGCCTACCTGGACAGCGGCGAGCTCCCGGACTGAGGCCGACCGGCCGCCACCGTGGCCGAACCGGACGGAGGGTCCCCCGGTCAGGGGGACCCTCCGTCCGTCCGTGCGGCCCGACCGTCAGGCCGGCTGCTCGCCGGTGCGGCCGAGCTGGGCGGCCAGCTCCGGCGGCAGGGCGGTCATCACGTCGATGAAGTCCTCGTGCGCGCCCCGCACCGGGGGCGTGCTGTCGTAGCCGAGGGCCTGCAGCTTCCACTGCAGGCCCTGCAACCGCTCGACGTGCGGGCGGCGCACCCGCTCGTACTCCTCGATCCGGCCCGGGTCGCCGGAGGCGAACACGTCGGCGATCGCCCTGGCCGCCGAGGCGGCACCCTGCAGCGACTGGTTGAGCCCCTGGCCGCCGAGGGTGTGCAGGCCGTGCACCACCTCGCCGACCAGCAGCACCCGGCCGACCCGCCACGAAGACGCCCGCCAGAGCGAGAAGCCCAACCGCATCACCGGCGAGGTACGGCCGGCGATCTCGCCCAGCCACCCGGACAGCTCGGGATCGACGTCCTTCAGCTGGTCGGCCAGCTCGGCCGGCCCGCCCCGCTCCAGCCGCTCCTCCTGCTCCCGGTCGGGTGACCACACGATGGCGATCGACGGGCCGGGGGTGGGAATGGTGAACAGCGCGCGCGGCGCCTGGTGCCGCACCAGCAGCACCGGTTCGCGGCCCGGAACGGCCGGACCGACCAACAGCCAGGCCGGCCGGTCGAAGGGCGAGACGTCCAGCCGGACACCGACCAGCTCGCGCAGCGCGGACTGCCGGCCGTCGGCGGCGACGGCGTACCGGGCCCTGATCCACCGGCGCGTCGGCGCGGCACCCTCCTGTTCGGCGGGCCGCTCGAAGGTGAGCAGCACGCTCCGCGCGTCCTGCTCGACCCCGGCCACGGTCTCACCGGTCAGCACGGTGGCGCGCGGCTCGCCGCGCAGCCTGGCGAGCAGCGCCTGGATGACGGTGCCGGTCGGCACGGTCAGGCCGTACGGCCGGGCGATCCCGGGGTGGTCCGCGTAACGCCAGCTGGAGAGCATCCCGGCCGTGCCGTGGTCGTCCACGCCGAGGACCCGCTGGCCGGCCGCGACGAGCTCCTCGTCGATCCCCTCAGCGGCGAGCAGGCCGAGGGTCGGCGGGGCCACCAGCGGCGAGATGCCCGCTCCGGCCTCCTGGAACCCGGCCTGCGGCGAGACCAGGACGACCGAGTGGCCGGCGCGGGCGGAGAGCAGCGCGGTGTACAGCGCGGTGGCACCGCCGCCGACCACGCAGACGTCCGTTGCGCGGACGGTCGGCCGGGGATCGTCCGTGGTCACTCGGGCGACCGGAGGGTGTTGCCGTCGGGAGGTCATACCTGCTCGGCCCTTCTGTGAACGCCGGCGTGCGGCCGGCGGTGGCGGTCTGCGTCCACCGGACGGGGATCCACTCGCCCCTCGGCTCGTCTCCTCCGTACGGGCGTCGGCAGAGTCGTCAACATCCTCCGGCGGCCGGGGGCGGGTCGGGAGTCCGCGCGAGGGGGCCTTCCGGCGGCGGGACGAGGCCCCTTTCGGGTACCCCACTCGGCCACCCCGCCCCGCCGCCTCCCCCGGCGGAAGGCCGGTCCGGCCGGCTTTCATGATCCACCGTGTACAGCGGAAGTACAGCGGGGCCGTGTTGCATGGCAAACGCGGCCGGTGGATTCCGAGCCGGGCCGCGGCGCGGGTGAGGAGGGGGCGAACCGCGCAAACGGGGGAGGTACTTCGTCAGCATGGACACGTTGACTTCAGAGGCTTTTGACGCGGTCGCGCCGAACGCGATCCCGGACGGGGTGCTGGTGCGAGCCGGACGGTCAACCGGCCGGCTCGCACCGGGCGACCTGGACATTCTCTCGACCGAGGAGCGCGGCCGGTTCGCGGCCTTCCGCGATCCGGTCCGCGCCGCGCGGTTCGCCGCCGCGCACGCCGAGCTGAGACGGTTCCTCGGCCAGGCACTCGGCTGCGCCCCGGCGGCGCTCCGCTTCGACCGCCACCCGTGTGTCGGCTGCGGCCGCGCGGGCCACGGCCGCCCGTACGTCCGCGCACCGCGCACGGACTGGGAGTTCAGCTTCTCCCGGTCCGGTCCCTACTGGCTGTCCGCGGCCGCCGAGGCGGTCCGGGTGGGCGTCGACCTGGAGCGGGAGCGCGCGGTGGACCCGTCCTCGCTCTCGCCCGCGATCCTGAGCGCCGACGAGCGCCGACACCTCGACAGCGTCCCGCCGGAATTCCGCGCCGCCGAGTTCATCCGGTGCTGGACCCGGAAGGAGGCCGTGGTGAAGGCCAGCGGAATAGGAATAGAAGCCGCACTCGGGGAAATCGACGTGCGACCCGGGCAACTCAGGGCGAAGGTTCTCCACACCGTTCCCGGATGCGAATTCGACAACTGGGTGGTGACCGACCTACCGGCCGGGACCGATCACTTCTCGGCGATCGCCGTCCCCGCCCTCGCCCAACGCAAGTACCACGTTCCATAGGGGGAATCGAAGTGTCAATCCGATCGAACGGGATCGGCCTCGGGCTCGCGCTGATCCTGGCGAACGAGGTCAGCAGATACGGCGTCGAAGGGATGCTCCGCCAGCTGCCCGGAGTGGCCACCGTGAGCTGCTTCAGTACCGGCGAGGAGGCGATGCGTGCCGGCGCCGACACCGCCGACCTGGTGGTGACGGCCGCGACCGAGCTCGCCGCGACCGAGAACCTGGCCGCCGCCGACGCCCTGAGCGCACGACAGGTCCGGCTGCTGTTGCTGACCGACAGCTCCGACCCGGTCGGGGTGCCGCAGACCACCCACTCCTGCGTCCAGGCCCTGGTCGACTGGTCCGGGCTGACCCCCCGGATCTTCGACGACGCCATCTCCGACATCATCGCGGGCAAGTTCTACGTTTCGGCCTCGCTGGCCCGCCGGGTGCTGCGGCAGTCGGGGCCGCCGCCCGCCGAGGCGCAGCCGTGGGGGACGCCCGGCACCGGGCTGACGCCGCGCGAGCTCCAGGTCCTCGGACTGGTGGCCAAGGGGCTGAGCAACAAGCAGGCGGCCCGGCGCCTGCAGATCTCCGAGCACGGCGTGAAGCGGCTGGTCGGCAACGTCCTGGCCAAACTGAACTGCCCGAACCGGACGCTCGCGGTGGTCCGCGCCATCGAGTACGGCCTGTTGGTCGACCCGACCGGCAACCCGGACCAGGCGTTCGGCACTCCACAGTCAGCGACATCTGTTGCCTAATCGGTGTAAGCTGAGCAGATGTCACGCTCCTCGACAGACGACGGAAGCAAACGCGTCGATCCCCGGGTGCTGCGGACCCGCGCCCTGCTGCGGGCCGCCGTGCTGGAGCTCGCCGCCGAACGCGAACCCGGCTCCATCACCATCGCCCACGTCGCCGAGCGGGCCACCATCAATCGCGCGACCGTCTACCAGCACTATCGCGACCGCGACGAGCTGCTGTTGGACGCGATGGAGAACGAGCTGGCCGGCCTGGTCGACCTGGTCGCGCAGTGCCCCCTGGTGGTACTGCCGGAGGCGATGCCGCTGACGTTCGTCGCCATCTTCCGGCACGTCGAGGCGAACACCGTGCTCTACCAGCGGATGCTCGGCCCCTGCGGCTCGGCCCGGTTCATCAACCGACTGCACCAGCTGGTCGCCGGGCAGGTGACCCGGCAGCTGGTCGCGGCCGGGGTCGGCGCGGCCGACGCACCGGGCGTCGAGCTGCGCGCCGGCTGCGCCGCCGGAGCCGTCATCGGCCTGATCACCCAGTGGCTGCGCGGCCCCGGGACACCGCGCGCCGAAACGGCCGCCGCCGACGCCTGGCAAGCACTCCAGGCGGTCGGCGGCGCGCCCGCCCGGTAGCCGCGCCCCGGGGGCCGAAGGACTCAGCCGTCGGTGACCCGGCCGAGCCACAGCGTGTCGCGGGCCCGCGTCATCGCGACGAAGAGCTGACTCCGTGCCAGGGCCGCACGCTCTCGTCCCACCTCGTCGTCCGTGCCGCCCGCGCCCGTCCGACCGGCGGTGCCGGCGCTCTTCAGCGAGCTGTCGTGTTCCGGCAGCCAGACGTGTTTGAACTCCAGGCCCTTGGCACGGCGGTAGCTGCCGATCTTGACGGCGTCCACGGGTTGACCGTCGTAATGGTCCAGCAGGCAGACGGGGATGCCGGCCCTGGTCAGTAGTCGCTGATAGCGGGTGATCCCCCGCCGGGTGGGGCACAGCACCGCCATGTCTCCCCAGACCGCCGTCGGCCCGGGTTCGCCGCCGGCCGCCGGCTCCCCGGCGACGGCGTCGGCACGCCGGTGCAGCGAGTCCAACAGGGCCTGGTCGTGCTCCGCGACGGTGGCCGCCCCGACGCGGATCACCCGGCCGTCGTGATAGGTGAGTTCGACGTCCCGGGCGCCCGGGGTCCGGGTGCCGTCCAGGTCATCGAACGCGTCGTCGGCGACCACGGACAGGGCCGCCTCGAGGATCTCCCTCGCGTTGCGGTAGTTGACCCGCAGCACCTGGCCGCGGTCACCGCGCACGTCCACTCCGGCGTCGCCGAGTCGGAACCCGCCCGGGTAGACGGCCTGTTGGCCGTCACCGATGAGCAGCAGGCCGTTGGCGGCGTCGCCGACCAGGGCGTGCAGCAGGCGCACCCCCACCAGGGTGAGGTCCTGGACCTCGTCGGCGATGACCGCCGCGTAGCGCGGGCGGTCCGTCTCCCGGGCCGCCTCGGCCAGGGCCAGCGCCAGCACGTCGTTGAAGTCGTGGATCTCACGCTCGGCGAGGAGGCGCTGGTACTCCTGGTACAGCGCCCACATCGCCTCGCGGTGCGAGCGCCGAAGGGTGGCCAGCCGGCCGCGCCGGTTCAGCGTGGCGTACTTCTCGAAGCTCGTCAGACCACGTCCCTTGATGACGTGGTCGATCTCCTCGTGCCAGTAGCGCGGCGCCGGGTCGATCTCGGACAGGCACGTCGCCCGGCCGGTGCTCAGCCAGGCCCGGCTGAAGGCGTCCTCGGCCTTGTCACCGTTCAGCCTCACCGGCACGCCCCGCTCGTGGAGGAACTCCTGGGCCCAGGCGTGCACGCTGTGGAACTCCACCCGGTCACTGGTCGCCGGCGCCATGGCGCGCAGGAAGGTGCCCTGCACCCGCGGCAGGTTGTTCGCGTAGGTGACGTACAGGATCCGGCCCGTGGTGCGCCGGGCCAGGTACGCGGCCCGGTGCAGGCCGACCACCGTCTTGCCCGTGCCCGCGGGTCCGCTGATCCGGGCCGGCCCCGACCAGTTCCGCCGCACCAGGGCCACCTGATCGGGGTGCAGGAACGTCATCCACCGCTCGACCGGTGCACGCAGCGCGGCCGCCAGCTCGGCGTCACGCAGCGCGGTGACATCGAACAGCCCGTCAGGTCCGGTGGTCGGAGCGTCGGTCGGCCGCGCGGCCGGGGCAGCCACCACCACCGACTCGTAACCGGGCAACACGCCGAGGAGGTGGTCCGCGATGGCACGTACCATCGGCTGCACCACTCGCCGCCGCTCGGCCGAGAGCGCCGCGGCGAGCTCACGGCTGCCCAGCAGGCGGACCCGGCCGACCGAGCCGCCAACCCGCTCCCCGGCCACGGCCAGCACCGGCTGGACCGCCACCGGGGACAGACCGAGTGACTCCACGCCACGCTCGACGCCGCGGACCGCCGCGAGCAGCGCGGCGACCCGGCCGTCCGTGGCGGAGTCGCCACCCGACGATCGGCCGACACCCGTGAGGTCGGCACCATCGCCGCCGGCCAGTCCGACGACGAACACGCCGCCCGGACCGATCACCAGCACGCCCGCGTCCCGGGCGCGACCGACCGGCCACCCCCTGTCCATCAGCAGCCGCCAGCCCCGCTGAGCCAGCAGGAGCAGCTGCGCCGCCAGGTGGCTCTCCTCGTCCGCCGTCCGCCAGCGGCCCACCTGCTCCCAGGCCGTCCGCCACTGCTCGCGCAGCACCCGCTCCTGTCGCCGAGCCTCCTGCGCTCCCCCCGAAGACGATCCCGCTGCCGCCATACCGTCCCCCAATCCGAATACAGAGCGTGTTGATCCTAGGACGGTCCGCAGCTCACCGACAGCCCTCCCGCCGGTGGCCCGGCTGGTGGGCGGGCGGCGGTTATTCGATGGATCCGGTCCGCCCGGGCTTCGTAGAGTGTGCGCGGCACGGCGTCGACACAGGGAACGGATCAGATCATGCGCGTGCACTATCCCCGCACGCCCCATCTGCCCTGGTCGCCGGGGGCGGCGCCGGACGACGTCCGGGTCGACGGGCTGGCGGGCCTGCGGGGCCGGGAGGTCGTGGTCACCGAGAAGCTCGACGGGGAGAACACCACGCTCTACTCCGACGGCTTGCACGCCCGTTCGCTGGACTCCGCCCACCATCCGTCGCGGGCCTGGGTCAAGGGCCTGCAGGGGCGGATCGGGGCGGCGATCCCGTCGGGCTGGCGGGTGTGCGGGGAGAACCTCTTCGCGCGGCACTCGATCGGCTATCAGGAGCTGGAGAGTTGGTTCTACGGGTTCTCGGTCTGGGACGACGACGACCGCTGCCTGGACTGGGACCGGACGGTTCGTTTCCTGCACCGGCTGGGCGTGCCGACACCGCGCGTGCTGTGGCGCGGCGTCCTCGACGAGCGGGCGCTGCGCGCGCTGCGACTCGACGCCGAACGGCAGGAGGGCTACGTCGTCCGGACCGTCGAGGGTTTCGGCCGGGCGGAGTTCGGCCGGCGGATCGCCAAGTGGGTGCGTCCCGGGCACGTGCGGACCGACACCCACTGGATGCACACCGAGGTGGTGGCGAACGGACTGGCCCCGACCGCCGCGCTGTGGGCGGTGCGTTCGGGCGCCGCTCCCGATCCGGCGGCCCTGGCGGACGCCGTGGGGATGCCGGCGGAGGCTTCGGCCGGTGCCGCGGCGGCCGTGACGGATGTCGCCAACCGGCTTGACGCGCTGGGACGTTCGGGCGACGCGCGGCTGGCGGGCGTGCTGGCCGTGCTGCTGCGCGAAGGCCGACGGGAGCGGCTGGCGCCCCGGCTGATCGAGCCGCTGGGTCTGCCACTGGCCCGGCGGGTCGCCGATCTCGTCGGGTTGTATCCGGGCCTGCAACGCCCCTACCCCGACGAGCGGCGCCGGGCCGGGCTGGTTCGGCTGGCACGGGCCGCCGACCTCGGAGTGCTGCACGCGGTCGCCGCGGCGGCCCTGACCGGCCCTGCGGACAGCGGAGTTGACGAGGCCCGGGGGTGGGTCGAGTGGTCCGCGCTGCACGCCGAGGACGCCGGACTGCTCGGTGCGGCGCCGCTGCGGTGGTTGCGCTCGGGCCTGCGCGACGCCCTCGCCGGGCTGAACGCCGAGGCGGCCGACCGGTGTTGGGCCGAGGCCCGGGAGGCGTACGCGCGGGGGCGGATCTCCACCGTCGAGGAGGCCGTGGCGGCGAGCTGGCGGTGGCGGTCCGGGGCGTTCCCCCGACTGATCCACCTGGTCGGCCCGTCGGGCAGCGGGAAAAGCGGCTTCGCCGGCCGGTTGCCCGGCGTGGCGGCGTACGTCAGCCTCGACGACCTGCGGGCCGCGCGTGGCTCCCGGGCGGACCAGCGGGAGAACGCGGACGTGCTGCGGGAGGGGCTGCACCGGCTGGAGGCCGCGCTGGTCCCCGGCGCGACCGTGGTCTGGGACGCCACCTCGCTCAACCAGCACCAGCGTTCGCTGGTGCACGCGGTGGCGGAGCGCCGCGACACCCTGGTCACGCACGCGGTCGTGCTGGTCGAGGAGGCCGAGCTGATCCGTCGCAACGCGCGGCGCTCGCACCCGGTGCCGCCGGAGGTGCTCGCCGCGCAGCTGCACCGCTTCACCCCGCCCTACCCCGGCCAGGCGCACCGCACCTGGTACGTCGGGTCGGACGGCATCGTCGGCGACGTCGCCGGAGGGCTTCAGGAAGAGGACGGGGAGGACGTCTGATGCGCACGAGCGAGGAGATCTACCACCGGGTGCGCTGGGATCCGCGGTTCGACCCGGCCCGGTTCGTACTGGGCGTCCAGCAGCGCGGCACCACGCCCAAGCGGATACCGCTGGACGCCTTCGCCCCGGGCGGCGACGTTCCGTGGCACCGGGTGCTGTTCGTCGAGGCGGACGGCGAGCTGGTGTGGGACCGGGCCGGGGGTGTGGACCGCCTCGACGCGCTGGAGGCCGGCCGGGTCGGCGAGCCGCGGCTGCTGCGGGCACCGTTCTTCACCACCAGGACGCCGCACGCGTGGGACCCGGCGGCAGCCGGATGGCGCCCCACCGACGCCGCGCCCCCGGCTGCCGCACCGACCACGACGCGCCTGCGCGTGCTGACCTGGAACACGCTCTGGGACCGCTACGACAGCGAGCGCATCGACACCGCCCGGCGCCGTCCGCTGCTGCTGGCGGCCCTGGAAGAGGCAGCCCCGGACGTGATCGCGCTGCAGGAGGTCGAGCCCGGGCTGCTCACCGCGCTGCTGGACTCCCCCTGGGTCCGCGCCGGCTACACCCTGGGCACCGCCCCGACCGCGCGGGACGTCGAGGACAGCGGGCTGCTGCTGCTCAGCCGGTTGCCCGTGCGCGAGGCGGGGTACCACGTGCTCGGCCCGCACAAGGCCGTCACCGCCGTCACCGTGCGGACCGCCGCCGGCCCGCTGGTGGTGGCCGCCACCCACCTGAGCAGCGACCACTCGGAGCGCGGCGCGGACCGGCGAGGGGCCGAACTGGCCCGGCTCGCCGAGGGGTTGGCCGGGCTGGAGGGCGACCTGGTGGTGCTGGGCGACTTCAACGACGGCGGCGACGGCCCGGACGGGCCGGCCGCCGTACTCGGCCTGCGGGATGTCTGGACCGAGGTGCACGGGCCCGACGACCGCACCCCCACCTTCGACCCGGGCGGCAATCCGCTGGCCGCGGTCTCCTCCCTGACCGGGCGGGCCGGCCGGCTGGACCGGGTACTGCTGCGGGCGGGCGGCCCCCGGGCGAGCGCGGCCGTCCTGCGGGGTGAGCTGCCCAGCGCGGACGGGCTGTTCGTGTCGGACCATTACGGTGTGGAAGCGGAGCTGAGTTTCGGCGGGGCCGAGCCCGCCGACGTCCTCGACGCCGCGCCGACGGCGCGTACCGCCGTGGCGTGGCTGCCGCCCGCGGAGCTGTGGCCGGCGATCCAGGACATCCGCTGGGAGCACGATCCGCAGATCCGCCGGTGGCCACCACACGTCAATCTGCTCTTCGGCTTCGTGCCGGAATCCGACTTCGAGCGGGCGGCGCCGCTGCTCGCCGCCGCGGCTGCCGGAACGGCGCCCTTCACCGCGCGGCTGGAGGGGGTGCACAGCTTCCGGCACCGTGCGGACGCCACCGTCTGGCTCGACCCGGCCGCCGCCGGCAGGGCGCCGTGGGCCGGCCTGTACCGGGCGCTGGAGGAGCGCTTCCCGCGCTGCCACGGGCGGGCCGAGGGCTTCACCCCGCACCTGTCGCTGGGCCGGAGCCGGCAGCCGAAGCAGCTCGCCGCCGAGTGCGCCGCCCGGCTCGCCGGTCGGTCGGCCCGGGTGGGCGAGCTGGTACTGCTCTCCCGCCGGGGCGACGAGCCGATGCGGCCGCGGGCCACCGTCACACTGGGCACGGGCGAGGTCCGCTGGCTGCCCGACGACCCCGTCACCGCGCTGGACGCGGCCGCGGACGAGCGGATCACCGCGCGGATCGCCGAGGCGCTGGGCGAGGGGGTCGTGCACCTCGTCGGGTCCCGGCGGATGGGCTGCGCGCTGGCCGGTGCGGACCTGGACCTGGTGGCGGCGCTGCCGGGTGCCGTCGATCCGGCGGAGGTCCGGGCGCGGGTGGCCGCCGCGCTGCCGGACGCCACCCGGCTGCGGCAGGTGACCGGTGCCCGGGTGCCGGGCCTGCGGCTGCGCGTCGGCGAGCTGGACGTCGACCTGGTCCTGGTCGGCACCGGACCGCTCGCCCCCGGCGAGGCGGTGGCCCGCCGGGCCGAGCTGGGCGAGCCGGCCGCGATCGCGCTGAGCGCGGTCAGCGACGCGGACGCGGTGCGCGCCGCGGTCGGCGACCGGCACGCCGCCTTCGCCCGGCTGGCCGGGCAGGTGAAGGCGTGGGCGAGGGCGCGTGGCCTCGACTCGGCGCCGTTCGGCGGGCTGCCGGGGCTGGCCTGGTCCGTGCTGGCGGCCCGGACCGTGCGCGAGGCCGGCGAGCTGACGGGCACCGAGCTGCTCCGGCACTTCTTCGGCAGCTGGGCCGCCTGGGACTGGCGGGAACCGGTCGGGCTCAGCGGTGCCGGCTCTGGCACCGGCACCGGGTCGACGGCGGTGATCGTCGCCACGCCGTCCCATCCGGTGCGCAACTGCGCCGAGCAGGTCGGCGCCGGTGGGCTGGCACTGCTGACCCAGGAGCTCTACCGCGCGTGGGAGGTGCTGGAGGCGGCGGCCGAGTCCGGTGTCGATCCGTGGCCCGAGCTGCTCTCGCCGCCGCCCCTGCACCGCCGGCACGCCGCCTGGGCGGTGCTGACGGTCCCCGCGGACCGGACCGGGGAGGTGGAGGAGATCCTTGGCCGGGTCCGGGGGCGGATGCGGGCCCTGCTCACCGCCCTGGAGGAGGCCGGGACGATCGACGCGCACGCCTGGCCCCGCCCGTTCGAGACCGGCCCGTCGGGGCTCCGGTACGCGATCGGCCTCGGTCAGGCCCCACCGGACGCGGCCCGGCTGACCGGGATCGCCGAGCGGTGGGACAGGGGGCTGCCGGGTGTGGAGCTGGAGCTGGTGGAGTGCGGCGCCGTACCGACCCTGCGGTAGGAACGTGCGAACCCGACGGAGCGGGGCCGCGATCGGCGTGACGACCGTCGGCTCGCCCGCTGGGCGGTTTGACCACTCGTACCCGGCCGGCCCGACGGTCGCGGTCCACCTCTTTCGCCGCGAGGCCAGCCCCAACCGGGCTGCCTGACACGCGACTTGTCACCCGCCCACCCGCCGTGTCCACACTGGCGAGAGGATTGACATGGACGCGCAATGTGGGCTTAACCTGGCAGGCACTACCGATCAGTAGCGTCAGTGTCGCACCGGACAGCGCAATCGTGCGATGGCGCCCTCCTGCCTCAGCGGAGGGTAGCCCAGTACCTCCCCGTACCGCGAGTCATCCGCCCCCACGTGCACCATGATGCGTATCGGAGAGTTCATGAGGCCCAGTTCGCCGCCGGTCGACATCGTCATCGGGATCACCCCCTTCCAGCAACCGGACGCCGCGCTGGCCGAGGCCGTGTGCCGCGCGGGTGCGTTGGGCGTGCTGGATCTCGGGACCGGTGACCGCGGGTCACGGGAGGAGTTGACCCGACTCCGCGAGAGCACCCCCGGCCGGTTCGGTGTCCGCTTGGGCCCGAACTGCCGCATCACGCCTGAGGAGTTACGCGTCCCCGCGGGGCCGCACACCCTGCTGCTGACCCCCGACGCCGCCGACCGGGACCTCGCGGCACTCGCCCCGCGACACCGACTGCTGATCGAAGTGACCGACCTCCAACAGGCCTTGGCCGCCGTCCGCGCCGGCGCCCACGGGCTCGTCGCCCGCGGCGGCGAGAGCGGCGGGCGAGTCGGTGAGCTCAGCACCTTCGTCCTGCTCCAACTGCTGCTGAGCGCACCGGAGATCACGGTACCCGTGTGGGCTGCGGGCGGGATCGGGGTGCACACCGCCGCCGCGGCGGTGGCCGGCGGCGCGGCCGGGGTGGTGCTCGACAGTCAACTCGCGCTGCTGGCGGAGTCCGCCGCACCGGAGGAGGCCGCCGCCATCGTGCGCGGCATGGACGGCTCCGAGACCACCGTGCTCAAGGGGCGCCGCGTGCTGCGACGCGGCGGACTGGGCGAACCCGGATGCAGTGAGCTGACTGTTGGTCAGGATGGCTTTCTCGCGGCGAGATTCGCCGACCGTTGGAGAACTGCCGGAGCGGCGGTACGTGCCGTGCGCGAGGCTGCGCTGGACGGCGCCCGGACCGCCGCGACGGCGGCGCTGCTCGGCCCCGGTGCGCCGCTGTGCGACACCTTGGGCACCCGGCTCCCGGTGGCACAAGGGCCGATGACCAGGGTCAGCGACCAGCCGGGCTTCGCGGCGGCGGTGGCCGGGGCGGGCGCGCTGCCATGCGTGGCACTGGCACTGGCCGGCCCGGAGCAGACCCGCGAGCTGCTCGCGCGGACCGCCGTCGCTGTCGGCGAACTCCCTTGGGGAGTAGGCGTGTTGGGCTTCGCGCCGGAGGAGGTGCGCAGTGCCCAGTTGGCGGAGGTACTGGCCGCGCGGCCGAGCCACGCGGTGATCGCGGGTGGACGACCCTCGCAGGCACGGGTGTTGGAGGACGCGGGCATCCGCACCTTCCTGCACGTGCCCTCCCCCGGCCTGCTGCGGCAGTTCCTGGACGACGGGGCGCGCAGGTTCGTCTTCGAGGGCTCTGAGTGCGGCGGGCACGTCGGTCCGCGGTACGGCTTCCCGTTATGGGAGGCGCAGTTGGCGGTGTTGGCGGACTTCCTCGACGAGGCACCCGACCGGCCGCGGGTCGAGGTGCTGTTCGCGGGCGGCGTGCACGACGAGCGTTCGGCGGCGATGGTGGCGGCGATGGCCGCGCCGCTGGCCGAGCGCGGGGTGGCGGCGGGCCTGCTGATGGGCACGGCCTACCTGTTCACCGAGGAGGCGGTGGCGCTCGGCGCGGTGCAACCACAGTTCCAGCGGCAGGTGCTCGCGGCACGCGGCACGGAACTGCTGCGGACCGCCCCCGGGCACGCCACCCGCTGCGTGCCCAGCCCGTTCACGACGGAGTTCCGGGCCACCCGGGAACGGCTGCGGGCCGCGAGCGTGCCGGACCGGGAGGTCTGGGAGCAGCTGGAGCGGTTGAACGTCGGCCGGTTGCGGATCGCCAGCAAGGGCGTCGACCGGGTGGCGGGGGAGCTCACCACGGTGGACGAGCAGGGGCAGTTGGCGCGGGGCATGTTCATGGCCGGTCAGGTCGCCGTGCTGCGTTCGGCCACCACCACGCTGGCCGAACTGCACGCCGCCGTGAGCACCGGCGCGGCCGGCTTCCTGGACAGGCGGGCCGCGGAGCTCGCGGAGCGGCTGGGCCTCACCGACCTCGCGGCCGGGGAGCCGGCACCGGCGCCGCTGGAGATCGCCGTGATCGGCATGGCGGGCATGTTCCCGCAGGCCCCCGACCTGCCCGCGTTCTGGGCGAACGTGGTGGCCGGGGTGGACGCGGTGACCGAGGTGCCGCCCGAGCGCTGGGACCCGGCGCTGTACCACTCGGCGGACGGCGAGCCCGGTACCACCCCGTCCAAGTGGGGCGGCTTCCTGCCGCGCATCCCGTTCGATCCGCTGGGCTACGGCATCCCACCGTCCGCGCTGGGCAGCATCGAACCGGTGCAGTTGCTGGCCCTGGAGGCGGCGCGCCGGGCGCTGCTGGACGCGGGGTACGACGGTGGCGGGGGCGAGGGCGGCCGGGCCTTCGACCGTTCCCGCACCAGTGTGGTGTTCGGCGCGGAGGCGGGCAGCGACCTGTCGAACGCGGGGGTGCTGGGCGCGGTGCTGCCGGCCTACCTGGGTGAGGTGCCGGAGGCGATCGCGGCCCAACTGCCGAAGCTCACCGAGGACTCCTTCCCCGGCATGCTGGCCAACGTCATCTCGGGGCGGATCGCCAACCGGCTGGACCTGGGCGGCGCCAACTTCACCGTGGACGCCGCGTGCGCGTCCTCGCTGGCCGCCCTGGACGTGGCCTGCAAGGAGTTGGTCGCGGGTACCAGCGACCTGGCCCTGTGCGGCGGCGCGGACCTGCACAACGGGATCAACGACTACCTGCTCTTCGCCTCGGTGCACGCGCTCTCCCCCACCGGCCGATCCCGTCCGTTCGACGCGTCGGCGGACGGCATCGCGCTCGGCGAGGGGGTGGCCTGTCTGGTGCTGAAGCGGCTGGTGGACGCGGAACGCGACGGCGACCGGGTGTACGCGGTGGTCCAGGGGATCGGCAGCGCGAGCGACGGACGTTCGCTGGGTCTGACGGCCCCCCGGCCCGAGGGGCAGCGGGCGGCGCTGGAGCGGGCCTACCGCGGCGCGGGCGTCAGGCCGGCCGAGGTGGGTCTGGTGGAGGCGCACGGCACCGGGACGGTGGTCGGCGACCAGACCGAACTGTCCACACTGAGCGCGGTGTTCGCGGAGGGTGGGGCCACGCCCGGGAGTTGTGCGTTGGGGTCGGTCAAGTCGCAGATCGGGCACACCAAGTGCGCGGCCGGGCTGGCCGGCCTGATCAAGGCCTCGCTGGCGCTGCACACCGGAGTCAAGCCGCCGACCCTGCACCTGGAACAGCCCAACTCGGCCTGGCGGCCGGGCGAGAGCCCGTTCGCGTTCCACACCCGGGCGCAACCCTGGGCCGCGCCACCGGCCGAACGCGTCGCCGGAGTCAGCGCGTTCGGTTTCGGCGGAACCAACTTCCACGTGGTACTGAAGGGTTACGACGGCCCGCCACCGGTGCACGGACTAGAGGAGTGGCCGGCCGAGCTGTTCACCTTCCGCGGCGCGGACCGGGCTCGGGCACTGCGCGGTGTGGCGGAGCTGCTGCGGCTCGCGGAGGCGGACGGCGCGCCCTGGCGGCTGCGCGACCTGGCGCTGGCCTCCTCCCGGCGGGCGGAGACGGGGCGCGGGCCGGTCCAGGTCGCGGTGGTGGCGTCGAGCGTTCCGGAGCTGGCCGACCTGCTGTACCGGGCGGTCGCCGAGGAGCATGCGCCGGCCTCCGGGCTGTACCTGGCGGAGGCGGAGCAAGGAGCCGGTGGCGAGGTCGCGTTCCTCTTCCCCGGGCAGGGCAGCCAGCGCCCGGGCATGTTCGCGGAACTGCTCACGGTGTTCCCGGGGGTGCGACGGCAGCTGCGGTTGGGCCGGGCCTACGCCGACGCGCTGTACCCACCGGCCGCCTTCACGCCCGAGGCTCGGGAGGAGCAGCGGGCCGCACTGACCGACACCAGGGTGGCCCAGCCGGCCCTGGGTATCACCGGCCTGGCGGCGTACGAGCTGCTGGCGCTGGCCGGGGTGCGGCCTCAGCTCGCGGGCGGCCACAGCTACGGCGAGCTGGTCGCGTTGTGCGCGGCGGGAGCGCTGGCGGCGGAGGACCTGCCGGCGCTCAGCGCCGAGCGGGCGCGGGCCATCCTCGACGCGGTCGGCGAGGGCGCCGACCCGGGTTCGATGGCCGCCGTGACGGCCTCCGCCGAGGAGGTCGAACAGGCGCTGGCGGCGACCGGGTTGGCCGGACGGGTGGTGACGGCGAACCACAACGCACCGCGGCAGACGGTGGTGTCCGGCCCGACCGAGGAGGTGGCGGCCGCGACGCGGCTGCTGCGCGAGGCCGGGTACGGAGTGAAGCAGCTGCCGGTCGCGTGCGCCTTCCACAGCCCGCTGGTGGCGGGCGCGGGCGAGCGGTTCGCCGCGGCGCTGGCGAGCCGGCCCGTGCGGGTGCCGGAGTTCCCGGTCTGGTCGAACCGGACGGCCACCGCCTACCCGGCGGACCCGGCGGCGATCCGGGCCGAACTCGCCGCGCAGATCGGCGCGCCCGTGCGGTTCACGGCACAGATCGAGGCGATGTACGAAGCGGGCGCCCGGGTCTTCGTCGAGGCCGGCCCCGGGTCGGTGCTGACCCGGCTGGTGTCGGAGGTGCTCGGGGACCGGCCTCACCGGGCGGTCCCCGTCGAGCGACGCCGCGCCGGCCTGCCCGGCTTCCTCGACGCGCTGGCCGAACTGGCCGTCGCGGGCGTGCCGGTGCGGACCGAACGGCTGCTGCGCGGACGCGACGCGGTGGACGCCGGCCGGGCCCGAGCACCGCGCCGGCCCGGCTGGACGGTGGACGGACAGCTGGTGCGCACCGCCGCAGGAGACCTACTGCCCGGTGCGCTCGCACCGACCCGACCCGTGCCGGAGGCCTTGGTGACAACGCGGGAACCGCAGCGAGACGACCGGCAGGCGAGCACGGACGCCCTGGTCTCGGAGTTCCTCAGCAGCAGCCGGGAGCTGATCGCGGCTCAACGCGACGTCCTGCTGACGTACTTCGGCGCGGCTGGCGTGCCGGCAGCCGTGCCGGCCGTCCAGCTCCCGGCCGTCCCGCTTCCGGCGGCGGCGCTGCCGCAGGAACCCGCCGTGCTGCCGGCAGGGCCGGATCAGCCGGTCACAGCCGATGCGCCCGCACCCGCGCTCGGCGAGGACGACGTGCTGCGCGCCGTCGTGGAGGTGATCAGCGAACGGACCGGCTACCCGGCCGACATGATCGAGCCCGACCTCGACCTCGAAGCCGACCTCAGCATCGACTCCATCAAGCGCACCGAGATCGTCGGTCGGCTGGTCCGCCGGCTCGCCGACCACCCCGACGCCGGCCTCACCGCGCTGGGCGACCAGGAGCTGGAGCAGCTCGCCCGCACCCGCACCGCCGCCGCCATCGCCGGCTGGCTCAGCCCCCGGCTGGGGTCGGCCGGGCCCACCGCGGAGCCCGAGTCCGTACCCGCGCCCGCCGCGCCGGCCCTCGTCGGCCACGAGCCGGTGCGACTGCGCTTCGCGACCGTACCGCTGAGCAGGCCGGCCGGGACACCGGAGTCGCTGGCAGGCAAGCGTTTCGCCGTGCTGGGCGAGGACGGCCACGGGGTCGCCGCGGCCCTGGCGGCACGGCTCGCCGAGCACGGCGCGTCCGTGCTGGCCCGCGACGCGACACACGAACTCTCCTCGGCGGACGGCCCGTTGGACGGTGTGCTGCTGCTGGACCCGCTCGCCGCGCACGGCACGCCGGTGCTGCCGGGCCGCGTGCCGGTGCTGCAGGCCGCCCTGGCCCGGACGCCCCGCTGGCTGCTCGCCGCCCGGACCACGTCACCGTCCACCGCCGGCCGGGCGGACGGGCTGCGCGGACTGTTCCGCACGCTGGCCCGCGAGTACCCGGACGCCTCGGTACGCCTGGTCGAGGTCGATGACCCGGCGCAGGCCACCGACGCCCTGGTCGGCGAGCTGCTGGCCGAGGACCGCGAGCCGGTGGTGCTGCACGGCCCGGCCGGCCGTCAGGGCCTGGCGCTCACCGAGTCCGGCCTCAGCGTGCTGGGCAGCACGGGCGCCGGGCCGGCCGGCGACGGGGTGGCCGAGGCCGCCGCGCTGGGCCTGGACCGGGACGCCGTGGTGCTGCTGGTCGGCGGGGCGCGCGGGATCACCGCGCGGTTCGCGGCGACCCTCGCGACGGCCGCCCGCTGCCGGCTGGAGCTGCTCGGCCGGACCGCGCCGCCGGACGGCCCCGAGGACCCGGCGACGGCCACCGCCCACGACCGGTCCGCGCTGCGGGCCGTGCTCGCCGGACGGGGCGTACCGCTGCCGGAGATCGACGCCGCCGCGTCCCGCCTGCTGGCCGGGCGCGAGGTCGCGGCGACCATCGACGAGCTGTCGGCGCTGGGCTCGGCGGCCCGCTACCGGGCCGTGGACGCGGCCGATCCGGCCGCCCTGCGGCAGGCCGTCAAGGAGGTGTACGCCGAGCACGGCCGCCTCGACGGCGTGGTCTTCGCGGCGGGCGTGATCGAGGACCGGGTGTTCGCCGAGAAGGACCCGGAGTCCTTCCGGCGGGTCTTCGCCACCAAGGCGGACGGTGCCCGGGCGCTGCTCGACGCGCTGACCGAGCTGCCGGGCGGGCCGCGGTTCACGGTGCTCTTCGGCAGCATCGCCGCCGCGCTGGGCAATCGGGGCCAGGCCGACTACGCGGCGGCCAACGACGCCCTGGAGGAGCTGGGCGCCCGCTGGGCGGCCGGCACCGGGCACCGGGCAGTGACCGTGCACTGGGGCCCGTGGGCGCCGTCCGGTGTGCACGGCGGCATGGTGTCGCCGGAACTGGCCGAGGACTACGCCCGCCGGGGCGTGCGGCTGATCGACCCGGGCGCGGGCACCCTGGCGTTGCTGCGCGAACTGGCCTGGGGCGAGCGGGAGGCCCGGTCCGTGGTCTACACGGCGTCCGGCTGGTGACCACGATGACCTCGATGTCGGGAACCGAACTCCCGCCGGTGGCCGTGGTGGGGATGGCGGTGCTGCTGCCCGGTGCCCCGGACCTGGCGAGCTACTGGCGGAACCTGGTCGGCGGGGTGGACGCGATCACCGAGGTGCCCGCGGGGCGCTGGGACGCGGGCTACTACGACCCGCGGGCCGCCTCCGGACCGGGCGTGCCGGACCGGCTCTACTGCCGGCGCGGCGGCTTCGTGGACGGGCTGGCCCAGGTGCAGCCGACCCGGTTCGGCATCATGCCGAACTCGCTCCCCGGTACCGAGCCCGACCAGCTGATCGCGCTCCAGGTCGCGTCCGCCGCCATCGCGGACGCGGGCGGCCCGCACCGGCTGCCGAGCCGGGAGCGGATCGGAGTGGTACTGGGCCGGGGCGGCTATCTGACGCCCGGCCTGGTCAGACTCGACCAACGGGTGCGCGGCGCACACCAGTTGGCGCACACCATCGGCGAGCTACTGCCAGAGCTGACGGAGAGTCAACTCCGCCGAGTGCGGACCGCGTTCGCCGAACGGCTGGGCCCGGACCGGCCGGAGTCGGCGATCGGCCTGGTGCCCAACCTGGCCGCCTCCCGGCTGGCCAACCGGCTCGACCTGCGCGGCCCCGCGTACACCGTGGACGCCGCCTGCGCGTCCTCGCTGGTCGCGGTGGACCAGGCGGTCGGCGAGCTGGCGACCGGGCGCTGCGACGCGGTGCTGGCGGGCGGCGTGCACCACTGTCACGACGTCACGTTGTGGAGCGTGTTCGCGCAGCTGCGGGCGCTCTCGCCGAGCCAGCGGATCCGCCCGTTCCATCGGGGCGCCGACGGCCTGCTGATCGGCGAGGGCACCGGCGTGGTGCTGCTCAAGCGGCTCGCCGACGCCGAGCGGGCCGGCGACCGGGTGTACGCGGTGATCCGCGGCACCGGCGTGGCCAGCGACGGGCGGACGGCGGGTCCGGCCACCCCCGACCCGGACGGCCAGAGCCGGGCGGTGCGGGCGGCCTGGCGGGCGGCCGGGCTCGACCCGACGGCGCGCGGCGCGCTCGGCCTGCTGGAGGCGCACGGCACCGCCACCCCGGCCGGGGACGCGGCCGAACTGGCCACGCTGGCCGAGGTGTTCGGCCCGGAGACGGCCGGAGAGGAACGGGCGGTGCTCGGCTCGGTGAAGTCGATGATCGGCCACACCATGCCGGCCGCCGGCGTCGCCGGTCTGGTCAAGGCGGCGCTGGCGGTGCACCACGGGGTGCTGCTGCCCACGCTGCACTGCGACGACCCGCACCCGGCGCTGGCCGGCACCCGGTTCCGCACCGTCGGCACCGCGCGACCCTGGGAGACTCGCGACGGCGAACCGCGCCGGGCCGGGGTGAACGCCTTCGGTTTCGGCGGCATCAACGCCCATGTGGTGCTGGAGCAGGCGCCCACCGGCAGCGGCCCCTCCCCCGCGCCGCCGACCGCGACGGCCCTGGCGGCCGAGCCCGAGCGGGTGCTGCGGCTGGCCGCCGACACCCCCGGTCGGCTGGCCGAGCTGCTGGCGGCCGACGACGGCGCGGTGCTGGCCGCCGGCCTGCCGGAGCACGGCGGGCCGGCTGCGCGCTGTCGGGTGGCGGTCGTCGATCCGACCGCCAAGCGGCTGGCGCTGGCCCGCCGCGCGGTCGGCCGCGGGCGGGCCTGGCGCGGGCGCGGCGACGTGTGGTTCGCGCCGGAGCCGCTGCTGGGCACCGGCGGCGGGCGGCTGGCGTTCCTCTTCCCGGGCCTGGAGGGCGAGTTCACTCCTCGGGTGGACGAGGTCGCGGACCACTTCGGCCTGCCGCGTCCCGGCCTCGCCGCCCGGGTGGGCGACATCGGGCGGCACGGCGTCGGCGTGGTCGCGGTCGGGCGGCTGCTCGACGCGGCGCTGCGCCGGCTCGGGCTGCGACCGGACGGCGTGGCCGGGCACAGCGTCGGCGAGTGGACCGCCATGATCACCGCCGGCCTGTACTCCGGCGCCACCGTGGACGCCTTCCTGGCCGCCTTCGACCCGGACGCGCTGCGCGTTCCCGGACTGGCCTTCGCCGCCCTGGGCGCCTCGGCGGACCAGGTGCTCGACGCGCTGGCGACGCTCGACGGTATGGCGGAGGTCGTGCTGTCCCACGACAACGCGCCGCAACAGTCCATCGTCTGCGGCCCCGAAGGGCCCGTCGCGGAACTGGTCCGCCGGTTCCGCGCGCGCGGCGTGCTGGGCCAGCTGCTGCCGTTCCAGTCGGGCTTCCACACCCCGATGTTGGGCCCCTACCTGGAGCCGATCCGGCAGGCCGCCGACCGATTCGAGCTGCACCCGCCGACCGTGCCCGTCTGGTCCGGGACGACCGCCGCACCGTTCCCGGCGACCAAGGCCGAGGTGCGCGCGCTCTTCGTGCGCCATCTGCTGGAGCCGGTTCGGTTCCGGCCACTGGTCGAGGCCCTGTACGCGGCCGGGTTCCGGGCGTTCGTCCAGGTGGGCACCGGGCAGCTGAGCTCGCTGGTGGGCGACACGCTGCACGACCGGGAGCACCTGGCAGTCGCGGCCAACTCCCCGCACCGCGACGGGCTGGCCCAACTCCGGCGGGTCGCCGCGGCGCTGTGGGCGGACGGCGCCGAGCCGGACGGCGGCGCGCTGCTGCCCGCGAGGCCGCGGCAGCCCCCGGAGGAACGTTCGCACCGGGCCGTGCCGTTGGACCTCGGCTCGCCGCTGGTCTCGCTGGATCCCGCCACGCTCGCCACGCTCCGACCCGAACTCGGCACCCGGCAGGCCTCGTCGGGTTCGCTCCCCGCCACCCCGCTGGCCGCGCTGGCCGATCGCTTCCCGATGGCGGCCGAGCTCGACGCGCTGCTGCGCGACACCGAGCGCACGGCGGTCGAACTGATCGGCACGGGTGAGCGGTTCGGCCCGTCCACGACCCGGCTGCGGATCTCCCTCGACACCATGCCGTACCTGCTCGACCACTGCTTCTTCCGGCAGCCGCCCAACTGGCCCGATCCGGTGGATCGTTGGCCCGTCGTCCCGGCCACCACGATCATCCGGCACCTGATGGACGCCGCCGAGCGCACCGCGCCCGGGCGGGTGGCCGGCGCTGTGCACGACCTGCGGTTCGAACAGTGGGTACCGGCCGCGACACCACTGGAGGTGGAGATCACCGGCAAGGAGGCGGCCCCCGGTCGTCTGGCCACCTCCTTCGGCGGATTCGCCTCGGGCGTGGTCGAGTTGACCGACCGCCACCCGGCACCCCCGGCGCCCTGGCCGGTGGACCCGGCGGGCGAGCACGCTCCCGGGCTGACCGCCGCCGAACTCTACGCGCAGCGCTGGATGTTCCACGGCCCGGCGTTCCAGGGCCTGACCGAACTGACCGCGCTCGGCGAGGCGCACGTCCGGGGCGTGATCACCGCACCGTCCGCCCCCGGCGCGCTGCTGGACAACGTCGGCCAGCTGCTCGGCTACTGGATCATGGCCACCCGGGCCGAGCGCAGCGTCGTCTTCCCCGTCGGCATCCGGCGCCTCCGCTTCCACGGACCGCAGCCCGGGCCCGGCACCGAACTGAACTGCCACATCCGCATCACCTCCCTCACCGACTCCCTCCTCGAAGCCGACATGCAGCTGCGCTCCGGAGACGTCGTCTGGGCGGAGGCGCACGGCTGGCAGGACCGCCGCTTCGACAGCCACCCCGACACCCGGCCGGTCGAACGCTTCGCCGACCGGAACACCCTGTCGGCACCGCAACCCGGCGGCTGGGTCCTGCTGCACGAGCGCTGGCCGGACCTCGCCTCCCGCGACCTGATCATGCGCAACCACCTGGGCGCCGCCGAGCGGGCCCGCTACGAGCGACAACCGCCGCGTGGGCGCCGGGCCTGGCTGCTGGGGCGGATCGCCGTGAAGGACGCGGTCCGGCGGTGGCTGTGGGCCCACGGCGAGGGCCCGGTCTTCCCCGCCGAGATCGAGGTGCGCAACGACCCGACCGGGCGCCCCCGGGTCTCCGGGCTGCACGGCCGGACCCTCCCGGAGCTGGACGTCACGCTCGCGCACCAGGCCGAGGCGGCGGTGGCCCTGGTCCGCCCGTCCGGCCCCGACCACGGACCGGGCGTCGGCATCGACCTCGCGGAGGTCATCGAACGTCCCGCCGAGACCCTGGCGGTGGCGCTGGGCCCGGACGAGCTGGAGCTGCTGGCGGCCTGCCGTGCGGCGCACGGTGGTTCGGAGCCACTCTGGTTCACCCGGTTCTGGGCGGCGAAGGAGGCGGCGGCCAAGGCCGAGGGCACCGGGCTCCGGGGCCGCCCGCACGACTTCGCGGTGATCGCCGCCGACCCGTCCAGCCTGCTGGTCGCGGTCCCCGGCCCCACCGGACCCCGCCGCCACCGGGTGCGCTGCCGCAGCGTCGGCAGCCCGCCCGACCTGCCGGAGCGCGACTACATCGTGGCCTGGACCACGGACACCACGGACCGCGCCGAGACCGACGACCGCGACGCCATGAGGTACGAAGGGACAGCTCCCAAGTGACCATCACCGAGCAGACCGTGGACCAGCACCCGCCCACCGAGCGGGAGGTCCTCAGCGAGATCGCCGGCATGCTGGCCGCGGTGCTCGACGAGTACGGCCTCGACGACACCGAGGTCACCATGGCGACCCGGTTCACCGAGGACCTCGAACTGGAGAGCATCGACCTGGTGACGTTGGCCGGCAGGCTCCAGGAGCGTTGGGGCGACCGGATCAACTTCGCCGAGTTCCTCGCGGGTATGGAGCTCGACGAGATCATCGGCCTGACGGTGGGCCGGCTGGTCGACCACGTGGTGGACCGGCTGCGCACCGCCGAGCGGAGCTGACCGTGGCCTTCCTGGACCTCGACGGCCTGCGCTGCCACGTGCAACGGCTCGACCCGCGCGACGGCGCCCCGCCCGCCGCCACCGCCGTCCTGCTGCACGGGCTGCTCACCGACAGCCTGGCCAGCTACTACTTCACCCTGGCCCCCACCCTCGCCGCCGCCGGGGTGGCGGTGGTGATGTACGACCAGCGCGGCCACGGCCGCACCGGACGGCCGCCGACCGGCTACCGGCTGGAACGGTTCGTCGACGACCTGGAGGGCCTGCTGGACCGGTTGGGGGTGGCCGCACCGGTGCACCTGCTGGGCAACTCCTTCGGCGGCACGGTGGCGTTCGGCCTCGCCGCCAGGCACCCGGAACGGGCCCTGAGCATCCTGGCGATCGAGTCCGAGCCGGCCACCCCGGCCTGGGCCGGCAAGCTGGACGGCATCCTGCGCCGGGCCGAGGCCGAGCTGGCCGAGGAGTCCACGCTGGCCTGGGTCGCCGCCCAGCGCGGCGCGCACACCGCCCGGCTCGCCCGCTCGGCCGGCCGGCTGCTGGCCGGCACCTCGCTGGCCCGGGACATCCCCACCAGCCGACTGCCCACCGAGGCCGAGCTGGGCGCGATCCACTGCCCGGTGCTGGCCGTGTACGGCACCGAGTCCGACCTGGCCGATCAGGCCGCCTGGCTGGACGGCCTGTTGCCCGACTGCCGGAGCGCCTTCGTACCGGGACAGGAACACTCCGTCCTGGTCGAGGCACCGGACACGGTCCGCGAGCTCACCCTCTCCTGGCTGCGGGAGCAGGGCGTCGAGCTGCGCGGTCCGGTCGCCGACCCGGCGCTCGTACCATGGCGGAGCGCCCGGTGACCCGTTTCCTCTTCGTCGTCCCGCCGCTGGTCGGCCATGTGAACCCGGCCGTGGGCGTGGCCGCCGAGCTGGCCGCCCGGGGACACGCGACGGCCTGGGCGGGGGTCCCCGAGGTGATCCGCCGACTGGCGGGTCCCGACGCCGAGGTCTTCCCGTGCGCCGTCGTGCGCGGAGCAGCACCGTACCGGCCGCCGGAGCTGCGCGGACCGGCGGCGTTGAAGTTCCTCTGGGAGGAGTTCCTGGTCCCGCTCGCCGAGGCGATGGCGCCCGGCGTGGTGGCGGCGGTGGCACGCTTCCGCCCCGACGTCCTGGTGGTGGACCAGCAGGCGGTCGCCGGCGCGCTGGTCGCCGAGCGCCTCGGCCTGCCCTGGGCCACCTCGGCGACCACCTCGGCGGAGTTCACCGGAGCGCTGGACGGCATGCCCCTGGTGGATGCCTGGGTCTCCGGACTGCTCGCCGACCTGCGCCGGCGCATCGGCGACCCGGCGGCGACGAACGACCCGCGTTTCTCACCACGGCTCGTCCTCGCCTTCAGCACCCCGGAGCTGACCGGACCGATCACCGTGCCGGCGGGCCCGATCCGCTTCGTCGGCCCGTCGATCACGGCTCGTCCGGCGGACCCGGCCTTCCCGTGGGCGTGGCTGGACCCGGACCGGGCGACCCTGCTGGTCACCCTGGGCACGGCCAACACCGACGCGGGAGCGGCGTTTCTGACGGTCTGCCAGAAAGCACTACGCGCCCGCGCCGGCCGGCTGCAGGCGGTGCTCGTCGACCCGGGCGGCGTGCTGGGCGAGCCCGTGCCCGATCCCGACATTCTGGTGCGGCCCGCCGTACCGCAGCTGCGGCTGCTGGCCCGCACCGCCGCCGTGGTCTGCCACGCCGGCCACAACACGGTCTGCGAGGCCCTGTGGCACGGCGTCCCGCTGGTGGTCGCCCCGATCCGCGACGACCAGCCGGTGGTGGCCCGCCAGGTGGCCGACGCCGGCGCGGGCGTCCGGGTCCGGTTCGGCCGCACCGACGCGGCCCGGCTCGGGCAGGCGGTGGACGCCGTGCTCGACGACCCCGGCTACCGGTCCGCCGCCCGGCGGATCGCCGCCTCCTTCCACGCGGCCGGCGGTGCGGCAGCCGCCGCCGGCCACCTCGAACAGCTGCGACCGACGGACAGGGGGAACCCGTGACCACCACACCAGAAGCGGCCGCATCCCGCACCGGGGCAGCGACCAGGTCCCGACGGGTCGCCGAACTGCGTCCCGGCTACCAGGCCGAACTCGCCGGCGGCACCGACCGGTTCTTCGCGCCGCGCCGCACCGACTGCCCGTGGTGCGGCTCGACGCGGCTGCGGGTACGGCTGCGGACCACGGACCTGCTGCAGCACAAGCCCGGGCGGTTCGTCCTGGACGAGTGCGCGGACTGCGGACACGTCTTCCAGAACCCCCAACTGAACGGCACCGGACTGGAGTTCTACTACCGCGACTTCTACGACGGCCTGGGCGAGCAACGGCTCGGCGGGACCTTCGGGACCCGCACCGGCGTCTACCGCAACCGCGCCCGGTCCGTGCTCCCGTTCGCCGGCGCGCCGGGCAGCTGGCTGGACGTCGGCACCGGACACGGCCACTTCTGCGAGACCGCCCGCGAGGTCTTTCCCGACACCACCTTCGACGGCCTGGATCTCAGCGAGGGTGTCGACCTGGCCGAGCGGCACGGCCGGGTGACCCGCGGCTTCCGCGGCCCGTTCCCCGAGCTCGCGTCCCAACTGGCCGGCCGGTACGACGTGGTGAGCATGTTCCACTACCTGGAGCACAGCACGGATCCCCGGCGGGAGCTGGTCGCCGCCGGCGAGGTGCTGCGCCCGGGCGGCCTGCTGCTGATCGAGGTCCCGGACCCCGAGTGCCGCTACGCCCGGCTGCTGGGCCGCTGGTGGCTGCCCTGGCTGCAACCCCAGCACCTCAACCTGGCACCGGTCGTCAACCTCCGCCGGCGGCTGGCCGACCTGGGCTTCACCGTACTGCTGGAACAGCACGCCGAACCGCACGACCCGGTCGACCTGTTGGCCGCCTGCTGGCTCCTGCTCGACGCCGTCACACCCCGCGAGGACGCCCCCTGGCTGGCCACCCGCCCTCCGGGGCGCCTCCGCCGCGCCCTGCGGACCACCCTCCTCGTCGCCGCCGCTCCCCTGCTCCTCCTCTCCGCCCTGGCCGACCGCCTGCTCGCCCCCTTCGCCGCCCGAACCGGGCTCGGCAACGCCTACCGCCTGCTCGCCCGTCGCGACTCCCCGTCCTGATCCGGCGCGCCGGTCGGCCAGTCGGTTCAGCTGGCGCCACAGGCACGTGCCCACGTGGCGCCCCGCGCTCCGCACCCGCGGCGGTACGTCCGGGTCGTGGCGGCCGACCACCAATAAGTCTACCTTTGATGTCGGCAAAAATTTACTTTTCAACCTCTATATCAACGCCTATAGGCGGGTTTGATCTACGAATCACAGGTATGCAAGGCTGTGTCCTGGCAGGTCGTGACCGGGTGATAACCCGTCGTGCCTGTCGCGTGCCGACGTCCTCGGGGGGCGACGGGCGTCGCACGCCACAGCCGGAGACCGCACCACGGGAGTTCGTGCGAGCCGTCCGGCCAGAGGCCCCGGTCGTCACCGGAAGGGCCTTCCAGCCAACTTGGGAAGCGTGGAGAACGATGGGCAGTCGTGCTGCCGACATGACGGTTTTGCGAAGCGAGATCGAGGACCTCTGGGAGCGGCGGGACGAGGTCGCGCTGCACTCCGCCGAGGCGGTGGCCGCGGTCGACGCGGCGATCGGCCTACTGGACACCGGCCGCGCGCGGGTGGCCGAACTCGTGGTCGGCGAGGTCGTGGTCCACGAGTGGCTGAAGAACGCGATCCTGCTGCTCTACAAGCAGGCCCAGCCGGAGAACTCGCGGTTCGGCCCGTTCGAGTGCGCCGACAAGATCCCGCTGAAGACCGGGATCGACACCTCCGGCGTCCAGGTCTCGCCGGGTGCGGTGATCCGGCGGGGCAGCTACCAGGAGCCGGGCGCCGTGGTGATGCCCAGCCACATCGGCATCGGCTCGTACGTCGGCGAGGGCACCCTGGTGGACTCCTGGGTCGGCATCGGCTCGTGCGCCCAGATCGGCCGGAACGTGCACCTGTCGGGCGGGGTCGGGCTCGGCGGCATGATCGAGCCGCCGATGGCCAAGCCGGTGGTGATCGAGGACGACGCCTTCATCGGCGCCCGCTCAATGATCTACAGCGGTGCGCGAGTTGGCGAGGGCGCGCTGCTCGGCGCCGGGGCGCTGCTGACCGACACCATTCCGGTCATCGACGCCGCCACCGGCGAGGAGCTCAGCCGCGGCGAGGTCCCACCGTGGACGGTCGCCGTCCCGGCCAACCGTCCGCGCGAGTTCGCCGGCGGCACCTTCGGCCTGCCCTGCCTGCTGGTGATCAAGTACCTGAAGAAGGGCGAGCGGCACGACAAGGCCAAGCTCAACGACGCGGTGCGCACCCAGCCGCCCGTGCTCTGACGCTCGCCACCGCCAGCGACAACTCCCCTCTCTCATCGACAAGTTCGAGGAATCCTCCGCATGTCTGCCACCGGTATCAACCCGGTTCTGAACCGTCACCCCGAGCTCGAGGACCTGCGGTCCCGGCTCACGGCCTTTCTGGACACCCACCTGCCCTCGCCGGTCCGCGAGAACGACAGCCGGCCCGACTGGCTGGCGCTGCGCGCCCGGGCCTCGGCGGCCGGGCTGACCGGTATCGATGTCGCGTCCCCCGAGGGGCGGGGGCCGGCCGGACGGGTGGCCCAGGGCATGGCCATGTTCCTCGCGGGCCAGCGGGACTGCGACGCGCGCGAGATCTTCAGCACCGGTCACGCCGCGATGCCGCTGCGCTACGGCTCGCCGGCGCTCTCCCGGCAGACCCACGATCAGGCAGTGGTGGCAGGGAAGTTGGTTGGTGTCGCGTCCAGCGAGCCGCACTCGGGCTCGGACCTGCGGGGCTTTCGCACCCTGCTGGTCGACCACGGCGACCACTTCGTCCTGTCGGGCACGAAGGGCCTGATCAGCCGGGTCGAGGAGGCCTACGGGTTTGTCGTGTTCTGCAAGCTCGTCGACCAGCGGGACGTCGGCGTGATCGACCTGCGCACCGTCCCGCTCTCCGCGGTGTGGGTGCCGATGGACACCAAGGGCGTGCTCACCGAGACCACCGACCCGCTGGGCATGCGGGGTTGGAGCTTCGGCCACCTGCACTTCGTCGACACCCGGCTGGACAAGGACTTCCTGCTCGGCGAGCCCGGCGACGGCCGCCTGATCTTCGACTCGCACTTCTCCGCCTGGCGTCTGATGATGTCGCTGGTCTGCCTCGGTGCCGCGGCGGCCGCGATCCAGGAGTCGATGGCCCGTACCAGCAGCCGGAGCGTGGGCCGGATGCCGCTGGCCGCGATCCCCTCGGTCGCAGCCCGGCTGGGCACCGCCGCGGCCGAGGTCGAGGCCGCCACCGCCTGGTGCTTCTCGCTGCTGGAGCGCATCGACCAGGGCGACATCGACGTCGCCGCCTGCTCGGCCGCCAAGGCGCTGGCCACCGACGCCGCCTACCGTGCCGTGGACCTCGCCCTCCAGCTGCACGGCAGCGAGGGTTACACCCGGCACACCCCGATGGAGAAGCGACTGCGCGACATCCGCGGGCTGCGGATCGCCGACGGCCCCAACGACACGCTCTACAGCGTCCTGGCTCACTCGCTGCTGACTGAGCATCAGCAGACCGAGGAAGCCCAGCTGCTGGCCCATCACTGAGACCGAGGCACCGAAACACCCATGCCCGCCACCACGACCACCCCGCCCTTCCGGACCGAGGTAGCGCAGATCCTCGACACCCTGGCGGCCCATCCCGAGCGGAACGTCCTCACGTACCAGGGGCGTTCGGTCACCGCTGGCGAACTGCGCGAGCTCACCCACCAGTTGGCGCGGGCCATGCGAGCCCAGGGCATCGACCGCGGCCAGACCGTCACCCTGCTGAGCGGCAACCTGCCGGAGGCCATCGCCGCCCGCTACGCCGCCAACCTGATCGGCTGCCGGGTCAACCAGCTCTACAACAAGCTGCCGGCCGAGACCCAGGCCATCATGGTCCGGGACGTCGAGACCCATGCGCTGATCGTCGACACCCGGCACGCCGACCGGGCCGCGGAGCTCACCGGTCAGGTCCCGGTCGCGACCGTCCTGGTCCTCGGCCCCACGCCGGTCGGCGGTCCCGCCACGGTCGGCACGGACCTGCTGGCGCTGGCCGCCGAACAGCCGGCCGATCCGTTCGCCTCGCGAGCCCGGCCGCAGGACGTGCGCACCATCCGCCACTCCGGCGGCACCACCGGCCACTCCAAGGGCATCTGCGTCGGCTACGGACAGGTCCGTCGCTTCGGCCCCGACCTGCCCCGTGAAGAGGAACCGCCGCGGCTGCTGGTGTGCACCACCATCGCCCACGCGGCCGGGCAGCTGACCGACAAGGTCCTGCGGGCCGGCGGCAGCGCGGTGCTGCTGGACGACTTCGAGCCGGCCGCCGTGCTCGGCACGATCGAGCGCGAACGCATCACCGACGTCTTCCTGATGCCACCGCTGCTGTACCAGCTGATGGACCACCCGCACGCGGACCGGACCGACACCAGCAGCCTGCGTCGCCTCACCTATGGCGGCTGCCAGGCGTCACCCGCCCGGCTCGCCGACGCGATCCGGCGCTTCGGACCAGTGCTGGTCCAGCTCTACGGGCAGCACGAGGCCGGCATCGTCAGCGTCCTCGACGCCGAGGACCACGATCCGAGCCGCCCGGAACGGTTGCGGTCCGTCGGCCGGATCGCGCCCGGGTACCAGGTGGCGATCCGCGACGAGTCCGGCCGGGAGCTGCCCGCCGGCGGCCACGGCGAGATCTGCGTGCGGTCCGACAGCCTGATGCTGGGCTACTGGAAGCAGCCCGAGCTGACCGCCGCGGTCCTCCGGGACGGCTGGCTGCACTCCGGTGACGTCGGGTACCTGGACGAGGAGGGCTACCTGTACGTCGTCGACCGGCTGAAGGACCTGATCAACACCGGCGGCGGGCACGTGTACACCTCCGAGCTGGAGGACCTGCTCAACTCCCACCCCGAGGTGCGGCAGAGCGCGGTCTTCGGCGTCCCGGACGAGAACCGGGTGGAGCGGGTACACGCCGTGGTCGTCCCGGCACCGGGCGGCCGGATCACCGCGGACGAGCTGCGCGCCCTGGTGCGCGAGCGGCGCGGGCCGGTCCACGAGCCGTCCCAGGTCAGCTTCCTCGACGCGCTGCCGCTGACCGACGCCGGCAAGCCCGACAAGAAACTGCTGCGACGGCAGGCCGAGCGGCTCCGGGAGGGTGCCGGAGCGTAACCGCCGGGTCCCGGTACCGGGGGGTACCGGGACCCGATCCACAGGCACGCGGCACCTGCGGCGATTTAGCATGAAGGCCGATGCTCTCTTGCTGCCCACCTCAGCGTCAGGGAGGCCGGTGTGGTGTTCGAGAATGCCGGATCCGGGCGGGCGAACGGCTCCCGCTACCTGCCGATCTCCGAGCACGGCCTGATCGGCGATCTTCGTACCGCCGCGCTCGTGGGCACCGACGGCACCATCGACTGGTACTGCTGCCCGCGCTTCGACGCACCCAGTGTGTTCGCGTCGATCCTCGACGCCGAGCGGGGCGGTTCGTTCGAACTGGCCGCCGAGGTTCCGACCCGCACCCGGCAGTTCTACTTCCCCGACACCAACGTGCTGATCACCCGGTTCTTCGCGGCCGACGGGGTGGCCGAGATCCAGGACTTCATGCCGATCATCGACGGGTCGCACGAGGAGGCCCGGCACCGGCTGATCCGGCGGGTGATCTGCGTCCGCGGCAGCCTCCCCTTCCGGGCCCGGGTGGCACCACGCTTCGGCTACGGGGCCGAGCCGCACTCGGTGTACCTCCGGGGCCGCGAGGCGATCTTCGAGTCCCGGTCGATGACGCTGGCCCTGACCGCGACGGCGCCGCTCGACTGCGACAACGTGGACGTCTGGTCGAGCTTCAAGCTCCTGGAGGGCGAGTCCGTGGTGTTCGCCCTCGACCAGATCACCGACGGCGTCTTCCCCCGGGCCTGCCCGCAGGCCGAGGCGGAGCGCGAGTTCGCGGCGACCGTCCGGTTCTGGCGCCGCTGGCTGGCCGACTCGCGCTACCACGGGCGCTGGCGCGAGATGGTGCACCGGTCCGCGCTGGTGCTGAAGCTGCTCACCTACATCCCGAGCGGCGCGATCGTCGCCGCGCCGACCACCAGCCTGCCCGAGCAGATCGGCGGCGAGCGCAACTGGGACTACCGGTACGTGTGGGTCCGCGACGCGGCCTTCTGCGTCTACGCCATGCTCCGGCTGGGCTTCACCTCGGAGGCCGAGGCGTTCATGGGCTTCCTCTCCGAGCGGGGCACGGGGAGCCCCGGTGCCACCGGCCCGCTGCAGATCATGTACGGCATCGACGGGCGCTGCGAGCTGCCCGAGCAGGAGCTGTCCCACCTGGAGGGCTACCTCGGGTCCGCCCCGGTCCGGGTCGGGAACGCCGCCACCGGCCAGCTCCAGCTGGACATCTACGGAGCGTTGATCGACTCCGTCTACCTGTACGACAAGTGGGGGCAGCCGATCAGCAGCGACCGGTGGGACGAGGTCAGTGCGGTGGTGGAGTGGCTCTGCGACCACTGGGACCAGCCCGACGAGGGCGTCTGGGAGACCCGCGGGGGCCGCCGGAACTTCGTGTACTCGCGGCTGATGTGCTGGGTGGCGATGGAACGGGCGATGCGGATGGCGACCCGGCGCGGCCTGCCGGCCGACCTCCCGCGCTGGCGGCAGAGCCGGGACGCGATCTACCGGCAGATCATGCGACGCGGCTGGTCGGCCGAGCGGCAGACGTTCGTGCAGAGTCTGGACGGCGACGTGCTGGACGCCTCGGTGCTGATGATGCCGATGGCCAAGTTCGTCTCGCCCACCGATCCCAAGTGGCTCACCACCCTGGACGCGCTCACCACGGACCTGGTCTCCGACTCCCTGGTCTACCGCTACGACCCGGCGTCCAGCCCGGACGGCCTCCGCGGCACCGAGGGCACCTTCTCGATCTGCTCCTTCTGGTACGTCGAGGCGCTCGCCCGGGCCGGACGCCTCGAGGAGGCCCGGCTGGCCTTCGAGAAGATGCTCACCTACGCCAACCACCTCGGCCTCTACGCCGAGGAGATCGGCCCGACCGGCGAACAACTGGGCAACTTCCCCCAGGCCTTCACCCACCTCTCGCTGATCAGCGCCGCGTTCAACCTCGACCGCGCGCTCGGCTGAGGCCTCCCAGGGCTCGGCCGGGCGTTGCGTGCCGCATCATGATCGGCCATCATTCCGCGGAGCGGACGATCGGCGGCACGCGTCCCGTCGCGGCAGCCGCGACGAGGGGAGAGCGCAGTGCCCGAGCAGCAGCCGCCCGCCGACTGGCAGCCCACGGCTTTCGAGGACCCGCCGCCGAACGTCGCCCGCGTCTACGACTACCTGCTGAACGGCAAGGACAACTACGCCTCCGACCGCGAGATCGGCCGGCGGATCGAGCAGACGCTGCCCGAGGTGCACCTCGGCGTGCGGGAGCAGCGGGCCGTGCTGCGGCGCGTGGTGCGCCACCTGGTCGGCGAGGCGGGGCTGCGGCAGCTGGTCGACATCGGCTCGGGCCTGCCCACCGCGGACAACGTGCACCAGATCGCGCACGCCATCGACCCGGCCACCCGGGTGGTCTACGTCGACAACGACCCGGTGGTACTGGCGCACGCCCGCGCGCTGCTCGCCGACAACCGGGAGACCGTGGTGGTCGCCGGCGACCTGCGGGAACCCGCCGCACTGCTCGCGGACCAGGGACTGCGTGACCACATCGACTTCGGCCAGCCGGTCGGGCTGCTGCTCTGCGGGATCCTGCACTACGTGCTGGACGAGGAGGAGCCGGCCCGGATCGTCCGCGAGCTGGTCGACGCGCTGCCGTCCGGCAGCCACGTCTTCGTCCACCACCTGCTGGCCGCCGGGGACGCCGACGCCGCGGCGGCGGAGGCCGTGCTGCGGCAGGGGGTCGGCCGGGCCCGGTTCCGCACCATGGGCCAGGTCGCCGCGTTCCTCGACGGCCTGGCGCTGGTCGACCCCGGTGTGGTCACCGTCTCCGAGTGGCGCCCCGACGCCGACACCCCGCCGCTGAGCGCCAGTCCCGTGCTGCGCCTGGCCGCGGTCGGCGTGGCGCGCAAGCCCTGACCGGCTGCCTCACGCCCCCCGACCACCGCCGGGGCCGCTACCATCGGGCCAGGTTCTTCGGGCAAGGGGCCCGATTCTGTTGGGGGTTGTCATGGTTGCTGGTCGTGTGGTGCGATTCGACAGTTCGCGGGGTTACGGCTTCATCGCGCCCGACCACGGTGGTGAGGACGTCTTTCTGCACGTGAACGACCTGCTGATCCCCGAGGTGCAGCTGCGCTCGGGACTGGCGGTCGAGTTCGAGGTCGAGGACGGCGATCGCGGGCTGAAGGCGTCCGCGGTCCGGCTGGCCAAGGGAGCGGACGGCAAACCGGCGGTGGCATCGTCCCGACACCCGGAGTCCCGCCATCTGGAGGGCGACGACGCGCTGTGCGACGTGCTCAGCGTGGCGGAGTTCACCCGGGAGGTCACCGAGCTCCTGCTGGCGGCGGCGCCGTCGCTGACCGGGGAGCAGATCCTGCGGATCCGGACCGGGCTGGTGCGGTTCGGCGCGGACCACGGCTGGACCGAGGGCTGACACCGGCCGTCCGGCACCGGCCGTTCTGCCGACCGTCCGGCACCGCCCGGCAGAACGGCCGCCCGGCTCACCAGCCGTTGCCGTACGGACGTCCTCCCGCACCACCAGGCGCACCGCGCGCAGCGCGCTCAGGTCACGGAGCGGGTCCCCGTCGACGACGAGCAGGTCGGCGCGGTGGCCGGGGGCGAGCCGGCCGGTGTCGGCGTCGATTCCGAGGGCGCGGGCGGCCTCGACGGTGGCCATGTCGATGACGCGGTCCCGGGAGAAGCCCAAATCTCCCCCGACTCCCATTGCCCGAAGGGAAGTTGGCCCCCACTCCAGCGGCCACCGCCTGACGGGCGGAACAGTGGCAGGCTCTGAACTCCCTCTGAGTCCACTCCTCCGGCGCCCCCGCCCCCGGCGCGTGGACCACCGTCTCGCGCCGACCGAGGGCTCCACCGCCGCGCCCCCGCATCCCGGCCGATCACAGGGCCGTCCGCCGACCCCGGCGCCCGGCCCCGACTCCCAGCACATCCCACCCGCTTCGACCCCGAAAATTCCGTGCTTCCGAGAACCCTCTGGATGCCACCAGCGTCGTTCCGGTGCGCGAGCCGTTGACCGGTGTTCACCAACTCGCTCTGCTTCAGCACGACAACCGGCACACCGCACCACATGCCATGAATTCCCGACAACTTGCCTGTGTGCTCCCACAGTTGACCTGGCCGACCGACCGTCGGACCGGATGACCAGCTGCGGATCGTTCCGCCGTGCAGCCTCGGAAGGTCTCCCCGACGCACCGTGCGTTGCCTTTCCGCTGCCCGCGACAGGTCGATGCGGTGGCCGAGCCGATCGCGCGGCAGGAATCGACCGCACAACAGCCGCAGACTGCCCGGCCCGGAGGCCGTCGACGCAGCCGCTCGACGACACCGCGCCCAACGCGAGCCGATCCGTCGTCACTTCCGCTGGGACTCCTCGGGGGCGGACCGTGGGCCGCCCCCGAGGCCCTTCGCGCCTCCACCGACGTTCCGGAACCCGCACACGCTCCACCGCGTCCCATCCGGACCCGGCGGCCGACGCCCGTCGGCCGGCCCGCGAAGGAGATGCCATGACCTCGCAGCGGTTCACCATCGACCCACCGCGCCGGCGCCGGCTGTCGCGGCTGCTCGCCCCCGTCGCCGTCCTGGGCTTCACGGGGGCGCTGGCGCTGGCCGCTTGCTCCTCCGGCCCCGCCCCGGCCGCCGCGGTGACGCTGACGGCACGACCGGGCGGAGCGGTGGTCCAGGTGACCGAACAGGACGCCGGCACCGCGGTCACCGTCCCGACCGGCGACACCGTCCAGGTCGTCCTGCACAGCACCTACTGGACGCCACCACGGAGTTCCGACCCCGCGCACCTGCGACCGCTCGGGACGCCCGGCACCACGTCCTCGGCCGGCACCGGCTGCCACCCCGGCACGGGCTGCGGCACGGTCACCGCCGACTTCCTCGCCCTCGTCCCCGGCACCTGCCGGCTCACCACCACCCGCGCCAGTTGCGGCGAGGCCCCGGCATGCATCCCCGAACCGACGAACCTCACGGTCACCATCGTCGTCGCCCCCTCCCGCTGAAGCCCATCCGCGCCGCCGGCCTCGCCGGCACCCGGGCCTGACGGAACGCCAACAGCCCGGCCCAGAGGGGCCCGGACGGAATCCGGTCCGCTCCTCACTCGCCGGACCTCCCGCTGCTACGGGCGGACACTGATCACGGCGAAGCGGCCGCCGTGCGGGTCGGCGAGGTGGGCCACCCGGCCGTAGGGGGTGTCCAGGATCGGACCGGTCTCCGCGGCGCCGAGCCGCCGGGCCTGGTCGACCGAGGCGTCGGTGTCGGCGACCGCGAAGAACACCTGCCAGTTGGGGCGGACGGCCGGGTCGGTCGCCGTGGCGAGCGCGGCGACGCTGCGGCCGTGGGTGCGCAGGACCACCCGGTCGTGTTCCCAGCGCACCTCCAGGTCCTTCGGGTCCCGGGTGTCCCAGGCGAACACCTCACCGTAGAAGAGGGCCGCCTCGAAGGCGTCCCGGGTGCGCAGCTCGATCCAGACCGGCGCGCCCGGCGAGCTCAGCCAGGAGTGCCCGTGGTCGCGCCCGCCCTCCCAGACGCCGAACGGCGCACCGGCCGGATCGGCCGCGATGGCCAGCCGGCCGGCGTCGAAGCCGAGTGGGCCGATGGCCATCGTGCCGCCACGGGCCCGGACCCGTTCGGCGACCTCGTCGGCGTCCTCGGTACCGAAGTAGGTGGTCCAGGCCACCGGGAGCTGCAGGCCGGTGGAGGTGCTCAGGCCGGCGACCGCGACGCCGTCCACCACCGCGCGGACGTACGGGCCCCAGCGGTCCGGCCCGCGTTCGAAGGACCAGCCGAGCAGCGGCCCGTAGAAGGCCTGGGCGCCTTCGAGGTCACCGGCCATCAGGCTCACCCAGCTGGGAACCGCCGGCACGCAGCGCACCGCCGCGCCGGCCGCCGGTGCTACCTCGGTCATCGCTGCGCCTCCTGTGCCTGCCCTGCCCCGGCCGTGCCCGTCGACTCGACCGTACCCGCACCGCGTCCGCACCGCACGGACCAGCGACGGAGGCGCCGCGGCGGCGGGGCCGGAGCGGGCTGGCGAGGCGGCGTCGCTACGGCCGGGTCATCCGCAGCACGTCCAGCGCCTCGTCCAGCTGGGCCTCGGTCAACAGGCCGCGCTCCACGTAGCCGCGGTCCAGGACCACCTGACGGATCGTCCGGCCGTCCGCGAGCGACTGCTTGGCGACCTTGGCGGCCTCCTCGTAGCCGATGTAGCGGTTGAGCGGGGTGACCACGGACGGCGAGGACTCGGCGTACTCCCGGGCCCGCTCGGCGTTGGCGGTGACGCCGCTCACCGTGCGGTCGGCCAGCAGCCGGGCGGCGTTGCCGAGCAACTGGACCGACTCCAGCAGGTTGCGGGCGATCACCGGCAGCATCACGTTGAGCTCGAAGTTGCCGCTCGCCCCGGCCATCGCCACCGTCGCGTCGTTGCCGACCACCTGGGCGGCGACCATCGCCACCACCTCGGGTATCACCGGGTTGACCTTGCCCGGCATGATCGAGGAGCCGGGTTGCAGGTCGGGCAGGTTGATCTCGCCCAGCCCGGTGCGCGGGCCGGAGGCCATCCAGCGCAGATCATTGACGATCTTGGTCAGCCCGACCGCGACGGTCCGCAGCTGACCGCTGAGCTCGACCAGCGCGTCCCGGGCGCCCTGGGCCTCGAAGTGGTTGCGGGCCTCGCGCAGCGGCAGGCCGGTGCTCCGGGCCAGCTCGGCGATCACCGCGGCCGAGAAGCCGGGCGGGGTGTTGATGCCGGTGCCGACCGCCGTGCCGCCCAGCGGCAGCTCGGCGACCCGGGGCAGGGTGGCCCGCAGCCGTTCCTCGCCGTAGCGGACCTGGGCCGCGTAGCCGCCGAACTCCTGGCCGAGGGTGACCGGCGTGGCGTCCATCAGGTGTGTCCGGCCGGCCTTGACCACCTGCGCGAACTCCGCCGACTTGGCCTCCAGCGCCGCCGCGAGATGCTCCAGGGCGGGCAACAGGTCCGCGGTGACCGCCGCGGTGGCCGCGATGTGGATCGAGGACGGAAACACGTCGTTGGACGACTGGCTGGCGTTGACCTGGTCGTTCGGATGGACCGGACGGCCCAGCCGCTCGCCGGCCAGGGTCGCGATCACCTCGTTGGCGTTCATGTTCGAGGACGTGCCGGATCCGGTCTGGAAGACGTCCAACGGGAAGTGGTCGTCCCAGCGGCCCTCGGCGACCTCCTCGGCGGCACCGACGACCGCCTCGGCGACCCGGCCGTCCAGGATCCCCAGCTCGGCGTTGACCTTGGCCGCCGCGGCCTTGATCCGGGCCAGCGCGGCGATGTGCGCCCGGCTCAGCCGCTGCCCGGAGACCGGGAAGTTCTCCACCGCGCGCTGCGTCTGCGCCTGCCACTTGGCCGTGGCGGGGACCCGCACCTCCCCCATCGAGTCGTGTTCCGTCCGGTACGCCTGCTCGTCGCCCATGGCACCACACCTCCCACCCAGCACAGCTCACCCGGCCCTCGCGGTATTTCCACCGGGCCGGGTGATCTCCGCGGCAGCGGGTTGACGGTGATCGGCGGACCGGGCGGAACGGTCGGAGCGCTCAGTGGATCTTGCGCGGCGCGCCGCGGTAGCTGCCGAAGGACCAGTGGTTGCCCTCGAGGTCGCGGGCGGTGAAGTCGCGCGAGCCGTAGTCGGTGTCGTGCGGCTCGCTGACGATCTCGGCACCGGCGGCCCGGGCCCGGGCGCACAGCGCGTCCGGCTGGTCGGTCACCGCGTACATCCCGGCGGTGCCCGGGGCGACCGGCCAGCCGTGTCCGGGGTCGCTCCCCCGGGCCGCGCCGAGCATGATGCCGCCTCCGGGCGGCCAGCTCAGCTCCGCGTGGACGACCACGCCGTCGTCCACGTACACGACGGTCTGTTCGAACCCGAACGCGTCCACCAGGAACCGGATCAGCGCCTGCGCGTCACGGGCCCGCACGGTCGGCCAGACCTGCGGCAGCGGCACGGCATCAGTGGGATCGGCCATCTCGACCGGACCTCCTCGGGTAGTCCTCGCCCCGGTCCGCCCGGGACCTCTCCAGCGTCCCGTACGGACCGGCCGCCACCCCGGACCTGCCCGACCTGCCGGACCCGGTGTCGCGGGCACGACCCCGGTCGGCGCCGGGGTTTCCCGGCGGCCGGCGGGGTAGGCGCGCTGTCGCGAACACCCGACCGACCGATTCGGAAGGAGTGGCCACCATGCCACGAGGGGCCAGCCCCAAGCGGGAACGCCAGTACGAGCACATCAAGGAGAGCCTGCTGGAACGCGGCACGAAGGAGGACCGGGCCGAGGAGATCGCCGCCCGCACGGTCAACAAGGAACGCGCCCGGCACGGCGAGTCCAGGACCGCCAGCCGCACCTCCGTGGACGACATCTCGTCCGGCCGGCGCGGTGGCCTGCGTTCGCACCAGGGCGCGCAGGGGCCCACGTACGACCAGCTGTACAACGAGGCACGGCAGCGCAACATCAAGGGCCGCTCGAAGATGAACAAGAGGCAGCTCGCCGGCGCACTCGGCAGGTAGCGGGAGGAGCAGCACCACAGCCACGTTCCGGTCCCGATCGGGCCGATCCCGCCGGCCGGCCCGATTCCGGAGCCACCGCGCCCCCGGCCAGGGAGCGAGCGGGCTCCTCAGTGGCCGGGACGGTGGATCAGCCGGTGCCGCGGTCGTGGCTCGCGTCCGACGGGGGGACCGCCTCGGGTCGCATCGGCAGCCACTTGGCGGCGCGCGTGGCGGCGGACCGATCCGGTGGCCAGCAGGTAGCCGAGGGCGAAGATCAGCGCGAGGGCGAGCCCGGCGAGGAAGATCGCGAAGCTGCTCATGGTGGCGAGGTGGTTCCCGAACAGCGTGACGCTGTAGTCGGGGCCGGCGTTGAGGTTCTCCGCGATGAGCAGGCCCGTGAAGGCGCCGGCCGCCGCGAGCAGAAGCAGTCCGAGCAGCAGCATCGCTTCTCTCCTTCCGGAACGGCTGTCACTCTGGCGTATTCCCGCGTACAGCCGTTCGATCCCTACGGCGGGGTAGCCGATCGGAGCCGGGTGGCATCGGAACCGCTCGTCCACCCGGCGGGTGCCGGGAGGACGACCTCTGCCGCTCCTCTCCGGTCCAGTCCGGCGGCTGCCCCCTCCGCAGTCCGCCGGCGCCTTTTCGGGACGACCGATCCGGGTGTCCGCCGCCGGATCCTGGGCAGACGCCGGGCGTACCCGAGAAGGAGCCCCAGGACGGAACGAGGAGGACACCATGAGCGGCGGGGACAAGGTCCGGAACGTGGCGGAACACGCCAAGGGCAAGATGAAGAAGAAGACCGGTGAGGCCATCGGCGATCCCGCCCTGGCCGCGGAGGGCAAGGCCGAGCAGATCAGCGGCAACGTGAAGCAGGCCGGCGAGAAGGTCAAGGACGCGTTCAAGCGGTGACGTCACCGCGGGGGGGGGGGGGGGGGGGGGGGGGGGGGGGGGGACGGGGCGGTGCGGGGCCGGGGTCCAAGGGGTTTAGGCACCCCCCCCCCCCGCAAAAAGATGGAAAGGAACAGACCCAAC